>NZ_LXJQ01000006.1:0-166823 GCF_001728925.1 Pseudomonas sp. 1D4 | reverse complement strand
AGGTGCGCGACAGCAGCCACAGCCAGGGCCGCAGGGTGACGCGGTAGCCGGCGAACTGGCCGGTGCCGGAGGACTGGCTGCAGCGCGCGGCAATGCCGTGGAAGTAGCGCTGGCCACCGTCGGGCAGCTCCACCGAGACGCCCATGGGCTTGCCCAGCAGCGCGTCGAGTTGCAGGTTGTGGTCTTCGGAGACCAGCTCCAGTTCGTAGTCGAACAGCCGGCCCAGCTCGTCGTGGCCGTCCAGTCGGTCGAGCAGCAGCACATCGCCGCCCAGCGGGCTGCTGACCTTGGCCATGCGTGCCCGTTGTGAAATTGCCATCCCTATACATCCTTAGCGTTGCGCGCGTTACCGGCTGCCCGTCATGTGGCGGCCCGTTACTGCCTGTACACGCTGCCTGGAGATGCGGCGCACCGGTCGGGTACACCGCATCCGTTTCACTCGAAGCGGTAGGTGAACTCGCCGTTCTCGGCGCTCACCTGCACCTTCTCCACCTTGCGGCCTTCCAGCATGCGGTTGAGGAACTCGCGGCTGAGGTCCGGCAGCATGCTGTTGGTGAGGATGGCGTCGATCTGGCGGCCACCGCTCTCGGTCTCGGTGCAGCGGGAGACCACCAGGTCCACCACCTTGTCGTCGAACTCGAACGGCACCTTGTGGCCCGACTCGACGCGCTTCTTGACCCGGCCCAGTTGCAGGCGGGTGATGCTCTTGAGCATCTCGTCGCTCAGCGGGTAGTAGGGGATGGTCACCAGGCGGCCCAGCAGCGCCGGCGGGAAGATCTTCAGCAGCGGCTCGCGCAGCGCCTTGGCGATGCCCTCGGGTTCGGGCATCAGCTCGGGGTCGTTGCACAGGCTGGCGATCAGGTCGGTGCCGGCGTTGGTGGTGAGCAGGATCAGGGTGTTCTTGAAGTCGATCACCCGGCCTTCGCCGTCTTCCATCACGCCCTTGTCGAACACCTGGAAGAAGATCTCGTGCACGTCCGGGTGGGCTTTCTCCACCTCGTCCAGCAGCACCACGCTGTAGGGCTTGCGCCGTACCGCCTCTGTCAGCACGCCGCCTTCGCCGTAGCCGATGTAGCCGGGCGGGGCACCCTTGAGGGTGGAGACGGTGTGGGCTTCCTGGAACTCGCTCATGTTGATGGTGATGACGTTCTGCTCACCGCCGTACATGGCTTCGGCCAGAGCCAGCGCGGTCTCGGTCTTGCCCACGCCCGAGGTGCCCGCGAGCATGAACACGCCGATCGGCTTGCTTGGATTGTCCAGCCCCGCGCGGGAGGTCTGGATGCGCTTGGCGATCATCTCCAGGGCATGGTCCTGGCCGATGATGCGCTTCTTCAGGTGACCGCCCAGGTTGAGCACGGTCTCGATCTCGTTGCGCGCCATGCGCCCGACCGGGATGCCGGTCCAGTCGGCCACCACCGAGGCCACCGCCTGGTAGTCCACGGTCGGCAGGATCAGCGGGTCCTCGCCCTGCAGCGTGCTCAGGCGTGCCTGCAGGTCGGTGAGCTGGGCGCGCAGGGCGTCCAGTTCCTCGGGGGCCAGCGGCGGGGTGTCGGCACCGCCTTCGCGACTGGTGCCGTCCACCGGCTCGGCGGCGGCACGCAGGCGGGCGCGGGTGGCCAGCAGCTCGTCCACCAGGGCCTTCTCCTCGGCCCAGCGGGCTTCCAGTTCACTCAGGCGGGCGCGCTCGGCGTCCAGGGCGGCCTGGGTGTCCACCTGGCGGCTGCCGATGGCCACGCCGATGGCGTGTTCACGGCCGATGATGGCCAGCTCGGTCTCCAGCGCCTCGATACGGCGGCGGCTGTCGTCCACTTCCGCCGGTACGGCGTGCAGGCTGATGGCGACGCGGGCGCAGGCGGTGTCCAGCAGGCTCACGGACTTGTCCGGCAACTGGCGCGCGGGGATGTAGCGGTGGGACAGCTTGACCGCCGCTTCCAGCGCCTCGTCGAGGATCTGCACCTGGTGGTGCTGCTCCATGGTCGAGGCCACACCGCGCATCATCAGGATGGCGCGGTGCTCGGAGGGCTCGTCCACCTGCACCACCTGGAAGCGGCGGGTGAGGGCAGGGTCCTTCTCGATGTGCTTCTTGTATTCGGCCCAGGTGGTGGCCGCGACGGTGCGCAGGGTGCCGCGCGCCAGGGCCGGCTTGAGCAGGTTGGCCGCATCGCCGGTGCCGGCGGCGCCACCGGCACCGACCAGGGTGTGGGCTTCATCGATGAACAGGATGATCGGCTTCTCGGAGCTCTGGACGTCCTCGATCACCTGGCGCAGGCGCTGTTCGAACTCGCCCTTCATGCTGGCACCGGCCTGCAGCAGGCCGACGTCCAGAGCGCGCAGCTCCACGTCCTTCAGCGAGGGCGGCACGTCGCCGGCGACGATGCGGTGGGCGAAGCCCTCGACCACCGCCGTCTTGCCCACACCGGCCTCGCCGGTGAGGATCGGGTTGTTCTGCCGGCGGCGCATGAGGATGTCCACCAGCTGGCGGATCTCGTCGTCACGGCCGACGATCGGGTCCAGCTTGCCGTTGCGGGCCTGCTCGGTGAGGTCTACGGTGAAGCGCTTCAGGGCTTCCTGCTTGCCCATGGCCGCCGGGGCCATGGCGCCGCTGGCTTCGCCCGGGGCGCCGGCGTTGAAGCCGTCGGTGGCGGTCAGGGCGTTCTCGGGGGAGGCGCCGACCACTTCGTCGAAGCGCTCGGTGAGGGTGTCCACCTTCAGCTTCTCGAACTCGCGGGAGATGGACAGCAGCGCGTTGCGCAGGCTCGGGGTCTTGAGGATGCCCACCACCAGGTAGCCGGTGCGCACCTGGCTCTCGCCGAACATCAGGCTGCCGTACACCCAGCCGCGCTCCACGGCTTCCTCGACGTGGGAGGACAGGTCGGTGATGGAGGTGGAGCCGCGCGGCAGGCGGTCCAGGGCCTCGGTGATGTCCTTGGCCAGGCGTGCCGGCTCGATGCTGAACTGGCGGATGATCTGGTGCAGGTCCGAGTCCTGCAGCTGCAGGATCTGGTGGAACCAGTGCACCAGCTCCACATAGGGGTTGCCCCGCAGCTTGCAGAACACCGTGGCGGCTTCGATGGCCTTGTAGGCCAGGCTGTTCAGCTTGCCGAACAGCGCGGCGCGACTGATTTCTCCCATTTTCACTCTCCTCGATCCGGGTATTGGCGCGGCGTGGCGTCGGCGTAGTGGCGTGCCAGCAGCAGGTCCTTTGCGTCCTGGCCGGGGGTGCCGAGCCAGGTGTTGAAGCCGAGTCGGTCCCCGCCGGACAGCGTCAGCGGCGGGACATCCTCACGTTTGAGGACCAGGTTGGCGTCCCAGTCCAGTTCTTCTCCCAGGTACTCGGCCACCCAGGCGGCCAGTTCGTGGAACAGTTCGCCGCCCGGCAGGAAGCGCTGGTACTGCGAGAGGTCCAGCGGGCCGATGCAGATGCGGAACTTGTGCTGGCGGTCCCACACGTGGGTGCCCAGGCACAGGTCCATCCCCAGGGTGTTGGCGGCTGCGCCCAGGCGGCTGCGTTCGGGCAGCTCCAGCCACTGGCCGACGTATTCCTCGATGGCCACCGGCACGCCGAAGAACTCCGCGAGGATGGTGCGCAGGCCGTCCGGGTAGCGCGTCTGCGCCGCCAGGTGGCCGGTGTAGTAGTAGCGCGCGGCGTCGTCGATGGGGCCCTGGCCGAGCAGGCTTTCCATGCCCCGGCCGGAGAGGGCGCCCAGGCGCGGCGACCAGTAGTCCTGGTCGGGGCGGTCCATGCTCACCGTCGGCCGGGCTTCGGCCCAGGCGCGGTAGAAGAGCGTCAGCAGGCGGTGCGTGAAGACGTCGAGGAAGCGCTTGAAGGTGGCGTCGGCGCTGTTGCGCTGGCGCTCCCGGGCGTACTCGGTCAGGTGCAGCGGCAACGGCCCGTTGGGCCCGGTGAGGCCGAAGAAATACTGCTCGATGCGCGGTGTGCCGTCGGGGTTGTGCTCGACGCTGGCCAGGGTCGCCGGGGCGAAGCCGCAATCGGGCTTCTGGCCCAGGCGCAATGGGTCGTCGGCCAGGCGCAGGGAATGGCCCAGGCGCGGCCGGTCGGGGTATTCGCACTCGATGCGGCGCAGCGCCTGGAAGAAGTCGTAGTTCCAGGGCGCGGCTTCCATTTCCGCGAGGGTGTCTACAGATTCGGACGACGTCCGGGCTTCGCCCGCCATCGCATCACCTCGCCCCGTTCAGTGGTCCGCAACACCGTTTCGGTGAAGCTGTTGATCGACACGTAGCGTGTCAGGAAACGTTCCAGCACCGAGGCCAGCACGAACACGCCGGTGCCGCGGAAGGCGTTCTCGTCGAACTCCAGGTCGATCTCCAGGCCGCGCCCGAAGACGATCGGCCCCGGCATCGGCAGGCGCCGGGTGCAGGGTTTGCTGGCGACCTTGCGCAGGCCTTCGATCTGCATCTGCAGGGCCTGGTCGTTGGACTCGCCGTACAGCCGCAGCATCTCGCGCAGGGCGGCAGCGCCCTGGCCGTCCTGGCTCAGCGACAGGTAGTTGAGCGACAACTGGCTGATCAGCCGCCAGGCGCTGGCGTCATGGGCGCGGCTGGCCTTGGGCCGGCTCGGGCCCGCCAGGCAGCGCACGGCCTGCACCGGGGCGCTGTCTTCCAGGGTGAAGTCGCTGCGCCCGGTGCCCACCGGCATGAACAGCGGCAGGTCACGGTTGGTGCACAGCGCGCCGATGCCCAGTTGGCGCAGGTCGTGGCGGTGGGGCGCCTGCTTGGCGTCCACCAGGGAAATGAAGGTCTCGCTGCCGATGTAGGTGGAGCGCGGCCCCTTGCGACGCTGGTTGCTGGAGAGCACGCGGGGTTCGCGGCGCACCGTGTACCAGGCCTGCTCACGGCCGTAGCGCGAGGGGTCGCGCACGGCATAGAAGGGCTGGAAGGGCTGCTCCGGGCCGGCGCCGTGGCCGGTCACCTCGGTGAGGCTGTGCACTTCGAAGTCCAGCGGGCGGGTGCGGTCGACGATCACATGGTGCTCGTTGACCCGCTCGTTGATGTGGATGCGGTCCGCCCGGCGCGGGAACAGGTTCACCGCCGGGGTGCAGAACAGGCGGAACAGGTCGGCACCGATGCTGCCTTCCAGGGTGCTGTCCAGGCGGTTGAACAGCACGATGATCTCCAGTTCCTGGCCGGCGCAGCGCTGCACGGGGCGGCGCAGGTTGGCCAGGTCGACGAACAGGAAGCGGTTGGGCAGGGCGAAGTATTCCTGCAGCAGGCGGTAGCCCTGGAAGGCGCGGGGCACCACCGGCAGCACCGCGTCCTCGTCGTCGAAGCCGCGCGAGCGCAGGCTGTCCGGCGGCAGGCGCTCCACCCACTCGCCGCCGGGGGCCTGGGCGAACACCGCGCAGGCGTTGGCCATCAATTGCTCGTAGAGGCGGAAGGGCTGCTCGTCGGCACCGTGGAGGAAGAAGGTCAGGTCTTCCAGCGACAGGCTGTTGAACGGCAGGCCCGCCCCGGTACGCAGGCGCAGGCGCAGGCCGGCCTTGGCGCCGGGCTCGCTGGCGGCCAGGCGGCCGAGGGCCGCAGCGGGGTTGCCGAAGTATTCGGCCTTGGTCACTTCCAGCGGCCACAGGTGGACCGGCTGGGCGGTGCGGTATTCGCAGGCGGTCTGCGCGTCGGCGCCCAGGCTGGCCCGCAGCGAGGCGTTGCGCGGCACCACGAAGCCGCTGGCCAGCGACCCCTCGTTGGGATCGGCCTGCAGTTGCACCACGGTCATCGACGGGGTCGGCGCCAGGTAGTGCGGGTAGGCGATCTCCAGCAGGTTGTGGGTGAAGGTCGGGTATTCGGCGTCTAGCTTGAGCTGCACGCGGGCGGTGAGGTAGGCGAAGCCTTCCAGCAGGCGCTCGACGTAGGGGTCGGCGCAGTCGATGCCGGAGAGCGTCAGGCGCCCGGCGATCTTCGGGTACTCGCTGGCGAACTCGGCGGCACTCTCGCGGATGTGCTGCAGCTCCTGGTTGTAGTACTCCAGCAGGCGCGGGTTCATTTGCGCCTCCTGGCCTGTTCGGCGGGCACCACGCGGACGTGGCCGGTCTCCAGGTCGAGGTCGGTGGTGAGCAGCATGCGCAAGGGCACGGGTTCGGCCCACAGGTCGCCCTCGATCTCGAAGGACAATGCGTTGTGGTTCATCTGGTCGGCTGCCAGTTGGGCGCGTACACGCAGGGTGGAGCGGATGATGCGCGGCTCGTAGCCGGCGATGGTCTCGGTGAGCAGGGCCTCGATGGCCTGCACGTCGACGCTGGAGGCGGTGTGCCCGGCCAGCGGCGGCAACCCGTAGTTGACCACCGAGCTGCCGGCCTGGATCTCGCCGGAGGTGTCGCTGTCGAGCGGCGCAATGGTGTTGAACAGCCAGGCCAGGTCACGCAGGACCGAGGCCTTGAGCTGGGTGAGGGAGAGCACGCGCTTGTCGGCACTCTCCTTCGGGTTGCCCGGATCGTCGTCGGTGAGGCGATCGAGCAGGGACGGTTGCAGGCGTTCCTGCAGCGTCAGGTCGGCCATGTTCAGGCGCTCGGCTGCTCGAAGGCGAGGGTGCGCACCTCGAACAGGGCGACGTCGCCTTCATCGGTGACGAACAGGCGCTGGCCCAGGGGCAGGCCGCTGTCCAGCCAGTCGGTCTTGCGCGCCAGGCGGATGGCGCCGTCGGCGTCGTCCTGGCTGCCCGGGTAGCGGCTGGGGATCAGGCCCACGGTGGTGCCGCCGTTGACCAGGGTGATCTCCACCGGCAGCCACACCAGGTCGCGCAGGTCGGTGGGGGCTTCGATGGCCAGGTGCTGGATGTTGTGCATCGGCAGCCACACGTAGCGGCCGTTGACGATCAGCTCCAGCACCGGGCCCAGGCGCGGGTCGGCGTCGGCCAGCCACTGGAAGGGCTGCTCGTTGATCTGCCCGGCCATCGCCGGTGCAGCGTCGAAGGCGGCGTCACGCAGGGCCTGGGCGGCTTCGGGCTGGCCGTCGGCGTCGTGCTTGAGGGCCTGGATCAGCGGCGCCACCCAGTCAGCGGGTTCGCCCAGCACCACCGGGGTGAGGCGGCCGGCGAACACTTCGGCACGCAGGGCCTCGCATTCCAGGGCGGTGCGGTAGGTCTGCACCATGGCCAGGGCGCCGGCATCCAGCTCGCCGGCCACCTTCAACTGGTTGTTGGCGCGGCTCCACTGACCGAGCACGGCCAGCAGCTGGAACAGGAAGACGCGCAGCTCGGCGTTGGCCGGCTGGGTGCGGACCTGGTCCTGGAGGGCCTTGAGGGCGTCGTCGACGCGGCCGGCGCGCAAGAGTTCTTCAGCGTTCATGGTCGTCCTGTCTGCAGCGTGGCTGCATTGAATAGGGCTCTTGGGGAATCCGGCTCACCAGTCGAAAGGTCCGGTGAACAGTTTCTGGTCCCATGGCCCGCGCGGGCAGCTGGCGTTGGTCATGGGGGCCGAGGCCTGCAGCGTGCCCTGGCGCAGGCGCACGGCCTGCAGGCGGGTCACGCAGCCCTGGCCGGGGGGCGCTTCCGGCTGGCTGTGCTGCACCAGCAGGATGGGCACCGCGCCCTGGTTTTCGATACGCGGCGCGCCCTCGGCGTTGCGGTGGAATTCGCAGGGCGAGGGCAGGGCAAGTTCAAGGCGGCCGGCGGGGTGCACCAGGGTGCAGCGGCCGGCCTGGTCTTCCAGGTGCAGGACCTGGTCGCCCAGCATGGCCTGCTCGGGCGCGGCCGGTCCGGGCGTGGTGGCGGCGCAGGCGTTCAGGCTGGGGAGCAGGGCGCAGGCGAGGAGCAGGGTGGGGCGGGTCATGCCAGCTCCCAGAACCAGACCTGGGCGGCGCGATTGGCCGGGTCGTCGTAGGTCTTGGTCAGGCCACGGTTCCACAGGTCGATGTGGTCGCCGGTGGCGCGGGTCTCGCCGCTGCGGGTGAAGCAGTCCTTGAAGAAGATGATGCCGGTGCGCTCGTTGAGCGTGCGCTTGGCGGCGGCACCGTCGGTGAAGATCTGCGGACGTCCCAGGTGGTTTCGCCACAGCCAGTTGGCCAGCGACTCGGCTCCACGGGCGTGGCCGTGTGCGCACTTGGGTTCCGGGTAGGTGTTGCGGTCGATGGTGATGGACCGTTCGGCGTTGAGCGTGAGGCTCATGCGGATCGCGCACTGGTTGTCCCAGCCGCCGTCGCACGGGTACTGCTCGGTCGGGTAGTTGTTCCAGAGGTTGATGAACGCAGGCTTTGCCATGGGGGTCGCCTCGCCGGGAGGAGGGTGGAGCAGCAACGGTCCCGGCAGGGCCGGGACCGTTGGCGAAGACATCAGATCTTCACGTTCTCGCGGATGTTCCAGCCGTACTTGACCGGGCCGCCGTCCTTCGCGCCATCCGCTTTCTGCGGCTGGTAGTCCACCTGGACCTGGGCGAAGTTGAGGCTGATGTTCTCGGTCAGACGGTCTTCACCGCCGCTGCCGCCGGTGCTCACGGAGGAAATCAGGACTTCCTTCATGGTGATGATCACGTACTCCACCGGGTTCTCGCCGCCGGCCTTGCGGATGGTCAGCTTGGCTTCCGGGAAGTGCTTGCCGTTGGAGCAGGCCATCATCAGGTTGGGGCTGGACTTGTCGATGTACTTGGTCAGGGACAGGTCCTGGACGCTCACCTTGCCGGCGCCGCCACCACCACCCTGGTGCATGTTGCCGGACTGGGACATGCCCCAGCTCCAGGCCAGTACGTCGATTTCCTTGGCGTGCACCTTGTCGGCGGACTCACCCTCGATGTCCCCGATCTTGATGAACATATCAACAGCCATCTATTCCTCCTTCGTGGCTTTCGCCACCTTGTCAGGCGCGCCCGCCACCTGGCAGGCGCTTAAAGTGACGCGCTTCAGGCCCCCTTGGCCGAAGGCAGCTTGGATACCAGGCGCAGCGACACGGTCAGCCCTTCGAGCTGGTAGTGCGGGCGCAGGTAGAACTTGGAGCTGTAGTAGCCCGGGTTGCCTTCCACTTCCTCGACCACCACCTCGGCGGCGGCCAGCGGGTGCTGGGCCTTGGTGGTTTCGGTGGAGTGCGCCGGGTCACCGTCGACGTAGTTCAGGATCCAGTCCTGCAGCCAGCGCTGCATGTCGTCCTTCTCCTTGAACGAGCCGATCTTGTCGCGAACGATGCACTTCAGGTAATGCGCGAAGCGGCAGGTGGCGAACAGGTACGGCAGGCGCGCGGCCAGGTTGGCGTTGGCGGTGGCGTCCGGGTCGTCGTATTCGGCCGGCTTCTGCAGCGACTGGGCGCCGATGAAGGCCGCCAGGTCGGTGTTCTTCTTGTGCAGCAGCGGCATGAAGCCGTTCTTCGCCAGCTCCGCCTCGCGGCGGTCGGAGATGGCGATCTCGGTCGGGCACTTCATGTCCACGCCACCGTCGTCGGTGGGGAAGGTGTGCGCCGGCAGGTTCGGCACTTCGCCACCGGACTCCACGCCACGGATGCGCGAGCACCAGCCGTAGAGCTTGAACGAGCGGTTGATGTTCACCGCCATGGCGTAGGCCGAGTTGGCCCAGGTGTACTTGCTGCTGTCGGCGCCGGCGGTGTCTTCCTCGAAGGCGAACGCCTCCACCGGGTCGGTCTTGGCACCGTAGGGCAGGCGGGCCAGGAAGCGCGGCATGGTCAGGCCGATGTAGCGCGCATCCTCGGACTCGCGCAGCGAGCGCCAGCCGGCGTATTCCGGGGTGGTGAAGATCTTGGTCAGGTCACGCGGGTTGGACAGCTCCTGCCAGGAACCCATGCCCATCACGGTGGGGGAGGCAGCGGAGATGAACGGCGCGTGCATGGCGGCGGAGACCTTGGCGATCTCGCCCAGCAGCTCCACGTCCGGCGGGGACTGGTCGAAGTAGTAGTCGCCCACCAGGCAGCCGTAGGGCTTGCCGCCGAACTGGCCGTATTCCTCTTCGTAGAGCTTCTTGAAGATCGGGCTCTGGTCCCAGGCGGTGCCTTTGAACTTCTTCAGGGTCTTGTGCAGCTCGCCCTTGGAGATGTTCAGCACGCGGATCATCAACTGCTCGTCGGTCTCGGTGTTGTTGACGAGGTAGTGCAGGCCGCGCCAGGCGCTTTCCAGTTGCTGGAAGTCGGCGTGGTGCATGATCAGGTTGACCTGATCGGTGAGCTTGGCGTCGATCGCGGCAATGATCGACTCGATCGACTTGATCGCGTCATTGGAGATCAGGTTGGTCTGCTGCAGCGCATGCTCGGCCAGGGTGCGCACGGCGGTTTCCACCGCTTCGCGCGCCCGGTCGGTCTTGGGCTTGAATTCCTGCAGCAGCAGCGAGGCGAACTCGCTGGTCTGCTCGGTGGTCTGGCCGGCCTGGGGCGCGGCGTCGGTCATCAACTCGGCCATCTGGTTGTCCTCTTAGGCTTGCGGCTCGTTGTCCTGCGGCTTCGGTGCGCTGGCCAGGGCCTGCAGCAGGGCCGGGTCCTTGATCGCTTTCATGATCAGTTCTTCAGCGCCGGTCTTGCCGTCCATGTAGGTCAGGAGGTTGGCGAGCTGGGTGCGGGCTTCGAGCAGTTGGTTCAGGGAGTCGACCTTGCGCGCCACGGCGGCCGGGCTGAAGTCGTCCATGTTCTCGAAGGTGATGTCCACGGAGAGATTGCCTTCGCCGGTCAGGGCGTTGGGCACGTTGAACGCGACGCGCGGCTTCATGGCCTTGAGGCGCGAGTCGAAGTTGTCGACGTCGATCTCCAGGAACTTGCGGTCGGCGACGGCGGCCAGCGGCTCGGCCGGCTTGCCGGCGAGGTCGGCCATCACGCCCATGACGAAGGGCAACTGCACCTTCTTCTCGGCGCCGTAGAGCTCCACGTCGTACTCGATCTGGACGCGGGGTGCGCGGTTGCGCGCGATGAATTTCTGACTGCTGGTGCTACCCATGGTTGCTCCTCCTTCGCTGCCTGTTCGGCTGTTGGGGCGTCATCGGCCGCTAGCCGGTAACGGATGCACGGTCTGCCGGGTCGGGATTACTCGGACTCGGGGCCGCGCAAATTCTCGAATTGCGACATCCCATCGGGGATGAGGTTGCGCACGATCTCGGCGAAATCCGCCGTGACCAGCTTCCGGGCGCGCTTGAGCAGCATCGGAACCGGGCTGGAGGGCTCCAGGCGCTCGTAGTAGGCGAGGATGCGGTCCAGCGTGCGCAACACGTCGTCGCGGTTGTTGATCTCGTGGGGGGCGGCGCGCGGTGCGCTGGCCACGGCGACCGGGCTCTCGCCGGCACTGCCGTCGCTGTCACCCGGCGCGGCGTCTTCGGCCGGCGCGCTGTCGTCCAGGGGCGCGTGCTCCTTGACGATCTGCAGGGCCTGGCGGATCAGTTGCTTGAGCGGGGTGAGGTCGGCGCTCTGGGCCGAGCCGACCTGGTCGGACAGCGTCGACTCGATGGCCGCCAGTGCGGACTGGGCATCGGTGAGGGCCTGGCGGGTGCTTTCCAGCAGCGCCGGGTCGGTGTCGCGGAAGGCGCCCTGGAGCTGCTCGGCGGTCAGCGTCTCGCTGGGAAACCGCTGCAGGTCGAGGGCATTCAGGGCAGCACGCAAGCTGACCGCTCCGAAGGCACGGGAGCTGGTCAGTTTCGCCTCGCGCACCAGGCGGATCACCGGCTCGCAGGCGAGGCCGGTGAGGGCGTTGATGCGGAAGGTCGGGTCGTTGTCGTCGTCGGCGTCGAGCTGCGGATACAGGCCATCCCAGTACTGGGTCAGCAGCTCGCGCACCAGCGTCAGGCTCTGAGCGAGGCCGGCGAGGCCTTCCAGAGCGATGGCGCTCTGCAGGAAGTAGTTGGCGATGCGCAGGTCCTTGCTGCGGCCCAGCAACTGGCTGGACAGCTCGCGCACGTCGCGCCACGCGGGCGGTTCGGCAGGCAGCACGGAATCGCCCATCTGACGTTCGGGCTGGCCTTGGGCGATTCGTTCGAGTTCGAGATACGAGGCGTCGTATTCGAGGTCATCACCGCACGGGGACTCGGCGGAAACGGGGGAAAGCAGATGCGACACGTCCACCACGGCGGGTGTTCTCCTTGTCAGGGCAGGGGCGAGCATGGTTCTGGAGCAGACGTACGACTTGATCACAGTCCCTTGGATCAACGTCCTGGTGACGCCATTTTTCTGGCTTCAACCGCTGCAACTCCCGTCCATTTTTCGGGCCGCATTTTGCCCTTGTCAAGACAAACGCGAACCACAACCGACAGATGTGCGCTAGTCGACGCTAGCCTCTTCGGATTGTAAAAGTTTACTTTTTTCGTTCTAAGATAAGTCGGCTAAAGCCATCAGATTTTTCTTCGCTGAGAGTCTTCGCACGGCTTGGCGAAACAGGGGCACGTGCAGGGTCCGGACCGGCGCGCTGTTGCACGGCATCGAAGGGTTCGGTGTTCGCGCCCCTCTTCAGTGAGATGTGCAAGGAGTCGCAATGCCACTGCGTTTGACCATCACCAGTTATCACAAGCTCACTCCCGGGCAGCGCCCCGATGCCGAGCTGGACCGTGGTGAACTGAGGATAGGTCGTGGTACGGAAAACGACTGGGTGCTCCCCGACCCCGAGCGCCTGGTGTCCAGCCAGCACTGCACCATCCAGAGCCGCGACGGCGTCTACTACCTCACCGACACCAGCACCAACGGCGTGATGCTCGCGCAGTCGGGCATCCGTCTGCGTCGGGGCAACAGCGAGCGCCTCAACGATGGTGAAGTGCTCAAGCTCGGCGAGTACGAAATCCTCGTGCAGATCACCGCGCCGGCCACTTCGCAGCCGTTCTCCAGTGGTTCGGCGGCTGCCCCTTCGGTGGGCGGTGCGGACCCGTTCAGCAGCTTCGATGCGCTGATGAACCGGCAGGTTGCCTCCAGCGCCATCCCCGAGCCCTACACCGCACCTTCGGCCACCCAGATGCCCATGGGCGGCTCGCCGCTCGACACCAAGCCGGACCTGTTCGACTTCCTCAACCCGGCCCCGCCGCCGGCAGCCGCTATTCCCGACCACGTGCCCGCCGAGCGCCATGACTTCCGCCCGCCGACACCGGTGGCACCGCCCGCGCCGCCGCTGCCCAGCGTGACGCCGCCGCCGGCTGCTGCCGCCGAGGCCCATGCGATCCCGGCTGATTGGGACCCCTTTGCCGACCTCGGCCTCTCCACCCCGTCGGCGGCTCCGTCGATCCCGGTGCCGATGCCCACGGCCGCCACGCCCCAGGTGCCCGAGCCGGCGCCAGCGCAATTGCCCGAGGACTTCTTCGCCGGGATCGGCGCGCCCGCCAGCGATGCCCAGGCCACCTCCGTGCCGCCGCCCCAGGCCGCTGCCCAGCCGGACCCGATGGCCATGCTGTTCGGCAGCACCCCGTTCGAGCCGGGCCCGCAGACCGAGGCGCCGATGGCCGAGCCGGTGGAGGTGTCCGGCGCTCCCGCGTTGACGCCTGCCGCCCAGGCCACCCACGCCGCCATCGCCACCCCGCCGGCGGAGCCCGTTGCCGCGGCCATGCCGGTGCCGACGCTGCCTGCTGCCACGCCGCCCCCGGTTGCTGCCCAGGCGCCTCAGGGCGAGTTGCTGGAAGCCTTTCTGCGCGGTGCCGGGCTGTCCCAGTTGCGCATCGACCATGCCGAGGCGGCCGCGCAGATGGAGGCCATCGGGCGCAGCTACCGGCTGATGGTGGACGGGCTGGTGGACGTGCTGCGTGCGCGTTCCAGCCTCAAGGGCGAGTTCCGCATGTCGCAGACCATGATCCGCCCGGTGGAGAACAACCCGCTCAAGTTCGCTCCCAATGCGGACGAGGCGCTGCTGCTCCTGCTGCGCCACGGCAACGCCGCCTTCATGCCGCCGGACCAGGCGGTGAAGGAGAGCTTCGATGACGTCAAGGCACACCAACTGGCCGTCATGGCCGGTGTGCAGGCTGCCATCAAGCACCTGCTCAAGCGCTTCGAACCCGCCGCCCTCGAAGCCCGCCTGAGCAAGCCATCGGGCCTGTCGGCCCTGCTGCCGGGTTCTCGGCAGTCGCAGTACTGGGAACTGTTCACCGACCTCTACGCGAGCATCTCGCGGGAGGCCGAGGATGACTTCCAGGACCTGTTCGGACGCGAGTTCAGTCGCGCCTACGAGGAGCACAGCGCCAGGTTGCGCGGTGGTTAGCGCCGCCCGCCTGCCGGGGCATGGCCAGGCCCGTCCCGCCGTCGCTTCCGTGGATCAACAGCCGTCAACGAGGACGTACCGAATGCCAAGGATTCTTCTGCTCGCCGTAGCCGCGCTGCTCAGCGCCTGCGCCTCCGAGCCGGAAAAGGATGCACCGCCGCCGCCCACCGTGGTGCAGTTGCAGATCGAAGCCAGTGTCGACCTCAACGCGCTGCCCGGCGGCGCCGGCACGCCGGTGCGGGTGCGCCTGTACGAGCTGCGCAACGCCACCACCTTCAGCCGTGCTGATTACTTCTCCCTGGTGGACAAGGCCCAGGCGACCCTCGCCGCCGACCTGGTCGCCCAGGACGAACTGCTGGTCAAGCCGTCCGATCGCCAGATGCAGGAGCGCACCCTCGACGAGGGCACCCGGCAGTTCGGCATCGTCGTTGGCTACCGCGAACTGGATGCCGCCGTCTGGCGCGATGTCATCACCGTGCCGCTGAACCAGACCAGCGCCTACAGCCTCAAGTTCGGCGCACGCGGCGTGACCGTCGCGCCGGCGCCCATCACCGAACACTGAAAAGCGGAGACAGCCCATGTCATGGAACAACCGTGTGGTCTGGTCGGAAGGGATGTTCCTGCGTCCGCAGCACTTCCAGCAGCATGACCGTTACCTCGAAGCCCTGGTGGAAGGGCGCTGCCGTTCGCTGCGCCCCGGCAGTTGGGGATTCTCCGAGTTGAAGATCGACGAGTCACTGCTCACCCAGGGCAAGCTGGCCATCATTTCCGCCCGCGGCCTGCTGCCCGACGGCACCCCCTTCGACATCCCCGGCGACGACCTGGCGCCGGAGCCGTTCGACGTGGACGAGAGCCTGCGCGACGGCATCATCTACCTGGCCCTGCCGCTCAAGCGGGCCGGCGCCCGCGACACGGTGGAGGAGGGCGAGGAGCTGGGCGGTGCCCGTTACCGCAGCCAGGTGCGTGAAGTGCGCGACGACAACGCCGCCTTCGAGAGCCGCGCCCCCGTGTCCATCGGCGGCCGTGCCCTGCGCCTGGTCACCGAGCGCGACGGCCTGGGTGAATACGCCACCGTGGGTGTGGTGCGGGTGCTGGAGAAGCGTGCCGACCGCGCCGTGGTGCTGGACGAGTCCTACATCCCGCCGCTGCTGGACGTGGCCGTTTCCAAACCGCTGGCGGCCTTCCGCAGTGAGCTGCTGGGCCTGCTGCACCAGCGTGGCGAAGCCCTGGCCGGCCGCGTGGTCGCCTCCGGCGCGGGCGGTGCCTCGGAAATCGCCGACTTCCTGCTGCTGCAACTGGTCAACCGTGCCGAGCCCCTGGTGGCGCACCTGGCACGCATCGCCCCGCTGCACCCCGAGGACTTCTACCGCGAGGCCGTGGCCCTGGCCGGCGAGTTCTCCACCTTCACCGCCAGCGGCCGGCGCCCGGCCGAATACCCGGCCTACCAGCACGACGACCTGGCCAGCAGCTTCGCCCCGGTGATGCTGGCCCTGCGCCAGGCCCTGTCGATGGTCATCGACAGCCGCGCGGTGCCGATCCCCATCGTCGAGAAGGCCTACGGCGTGCACGTGGCGATGCTGGCCGACCGCACCCTGCTGGAGAACTCCGCGTTCATTCTCGTGGTGCGTGCCGATGTGCCCGGCGAATCCATCCGTGGCCACTTCCCGCAGCAGGCCAAGGTGGGGTCGGTCGAGCACATCCGCGACCTGGTCAACCTGCAACTGCCGGGCATCGGCCTGCTGCCGCTGCCGGTGGCGCCGCGCCAGTTGCCGTACCACGCCGGCAGCACCTATTTCGAACTGGACCGTGGCAGCGACCACTGGAAGCAGTTGGTGCATTCCGGCGGCTTCGCCTTCCACATCGCCGGCAAGTTCCCCGGCCTCAACCTGGCCTTCTGGGCCATCCGGAGTTAATTCGCGATGCACCCGATCGACGATCCCTTCGGCGGCCCGCCCATCGGTGGCGGCAGTGGCGGCAACAACAACGACCGCACCATGATCATGCCGCGCCCGGGCGGGCGTGGCCCCGAGCCGACCGCGCCGCGCCATGACGCACCGCCGCCCGGCCCGGCCCCGGCCAGCGGGCCGATGCTCACCGCGCGCGGCCTGGGCCTGAACCCCCTGGAGAACGCCGCCGGCCCGATGCTGGCGTTGCTCACCCGGCTGCGCAACACCATCGCCCACCCCATGCCCGCCAGCCTGCGTGCGCAACTGCTGGGCTACCTGCGCCAGTTCGAAGAGAAGGCCCGCGCCGCCGGCGTCCCCCAGGACGAGGTGATGCTCAGCCGCTACGTGCTCTGCACTGCCCTCGACGAGGCGGTCATGAGCACCCCCTGGGGCAGTGCCAGCGAGTGGGGCAAGCAGAGCCTGCTGATCACCCTGCACAACGAGGCCTGGGGTGGCGAGAAGGTGTTCCAGTTGCTCGACCACTGCCTGCAGAACCCGCGCCAGCGCCTGCACATCCTCGAACTGCTGTACCTGTGCATCAGCCTGGGTTTCGAAGGCCGCTACCGGGTCATGAACGACGGCCGCAGCCAATTGGACGCGCTGCGCGAGCGGGTGGCCGCCACCATCCGCGCCACCCATGGCGAGATCGAGCGCGAGCTGTCGCCGCACTGGCGCGGCCTGGTGGTCGCCCGCGACCGCCTGCGCCAGTTCCTGCCGCCCTGGGTGGTGATCGCCATCGGTGCGGCGCTGCTGCTGGCCCTGCTGTTCGGCATGCGCCTGAAGCTGGCCGCTGAGGCCGAGCCGGTGTTCAAGAACCTGCATGCCCTGGGCGATATCCCGGTGCAGACCATCGACCGCCCGCCGCAGAAGCCGAAGATCGTCGAACGCCCGCGTCTGGCCGGCTTCCTCGCCGACGAGATCCGCGCCCAGAAGGTGGCCGTGGAAGACGCCGTGGACCGCTCCGTGGTGACCATCCGTGGCGACCAGTTGTTCGCCTCCGGCAGCGCCAGCATCGACGACGACTTCCAGCCGCTGCTGCTGCGCATCGCCGAGGCCGTGCGCAAGGTCAAGGGCCAGGTGCTGGTCACCGGCCACAGCGACAACCGGCCCATCGCCACGCTGCGCTACCCATCCAACTGGAAGCTGTCCCAGGACCGTGCCCAGCAGGTCATGGACGTGCTCGCCGCCAAGACCGGCCAGCCCGAGCGCTTCCGCGCCGAAGGCCGCAGCGACACCGAGCCGGTCGCATCCAACGACACCGCCGACGGCCGTTCGCGCAACCGCCGGGTGGAGATCACTGTTTTCGCGGAGGGCGTCGAGTGAAGGCGTTTTTCAGTTTCCTGGCCCGCTGGGTCATCCCGGTGCTGGGCCTGATCGCCCTCAGCCTGGTGATCTGGTTCGTCGGCCCGCTCATCGCCATCGGCGGTTTCGAGCCCCTGGCTTCGGCCACCGTGCGCTGGGTGATCATCATCCTGCTGTTCGCCGTGTGGATCGGCTGGCGCGTGCTGCGCCTGATCCAGGCCCGGCGCAACGCGGCCAAGGTCATGCAGGGCCTGGTGGCCGTCGCCCCCGATGCCGCCACCGTGGCCACCAGCGAAGAGCTGGCCACCCTCAAGCAGCGCATGGACGAGGCCCTGGCCCTGCTCAAGCGCGCCAAGCTCGGTGGCCATGAGCGGCGCAACCTCTATGAGCTGCCCTGGTACGTGATCATCGGCCCGCCGGGTTCGGGCAAGACCACTGCACTGGTCAACTCCGGCCTCAACTTCCCCCTCGCCGAGCACATGGGCTCGGGTGCCATCCGTGGCGTCGGCGGCACCCGCAACTGCGACTGGTGGTTCACCGACGAGGCCGTGCTGCTGGATACCGCCGGCCGCTACACCACCCAGGACAGCCACGCCGAAGTGGACAAGGCCGCCTGGCTGGGCTTCCTCGACCTGCTCAAGACCCAGCGCAAGCGCCGCCCCATCGACGGTGCCTTCGTCGCCATCAGCCTGTCCGACCTGCTGCTGGGCAGCGAGACCGAGCGTGCCGCCCACGCCCGAGCCATCCGCGCCCGGGTGCAGGAGCTGTACACCCAGCTCGGCGTGCGCTTCCCCATCTACGTGATGCTCACCAAGCTCGACCTGGTGCCGGGCTTCATGGAGTTCTTCGACGCCCTGAGCAAGGAAGAGCGCGCCCAGGTCTGGGGCATGACCTTCGCCCTGGACGACGGCAAGAGCGCCGAGGGCCCGCTGGCGGTGTTCGGCAGCGAGTTCGCCCTGCTCGAACAGCGCCTCAACGAGCGCCTGGTGGAACGCCTGCAGCAGGAGCGTGACCCCGCCCGTCGCGACCTGATCTACGGCTTCCCGCAGCAGTTCGCGGCCCTGCGCGATGCGCTGTCGGGCTTCCTCGACGGCGTCTTCAAGCCCAACCCCTATGAAGAGCGCCCGCTGTTGCGCGGCGTGTACTTCACCAGCGGCACCCAGGAAGGCAGCCCCATCGACCGCCTGATCGGTGCCATGGCCCAGAGCATGAACCTGGACCGCCAGCACCTGGCGCGCCAGACCGGCACCGGGCGCAGCTATTTCATCGAGCGGCTGTTCCGCGAGGTGGCCTTCGGCGAGCGCGGCCTGGTGGGGGCCAACCCGAAGGTGGAGCGCCAGCGCACCTGGATCGCCCGGGGTGTGCTCGCCGCCACCGTGGTGCTGGTGCTGGCGGTATTGGGTGTGTGGATCGCCAGCTTCCGCGCCAACCAGGCCTACATCGCCGAAGTGGATGCGCGGGTGAAGCCGCTGCACGGCCAGTTGCAGGCCCTCAGCCCGGCCCAGCGCGAGGTGCTGGCGGTGCTGCCGCTGCTCAATGCCATCCGCAATGCGCCGGGAGACGCACCCTCCTGGGCCGAAGGCTTCGGCCTCTACCAGGGCGACATGCTCGGTGCCGAGGGCGCCAGCGTGTACCGCAAGCTGCTGATCGCGGTCATGGCCCCCCGGGTCATGGCGCGCATCGAGGAGCAACTGCGCAGCGGCGGCAGCTCCGACTTCCTCTACGAGGGCCTCAAGGCCTACCTGATGCTGGCCGACCCGGAGCACTACGACGGTGACTTCATCAAGGCCTGGATCGCCCTGGACTGGGACCGCAGCCTGCCCCGCGACCTGGCGCCGGAACAGCGCCAGGCCCTCAACGACCACCTGGCCGCGCTGTACGACCGTGCACCGCCGACGGTACGCCTGGACGACGACCTGGTGCAGGACACCCGCCGCCAGTTGCAGCAGCTCTCCGTCGCCCAGCGCGTGTACGACCGCGTCAAGCGCCAGAAGCTGCCGCAGAACGTGCCGGACTTCCGCCTCAGCGAAGCCGCCGGCCGCGACGCCGCGCTGGTCTTCGCGCGCAAGAGCGGCAAGCCGCTGAACGACCCGCTGTCCGGCTTCTTCACCCAGCGCGGCTACCGTGAGGTGTTCATGGTCTCCAGCCTGAGCCAGGCCGGGACCCTGGCCGAGGAGCAGTGGGTGCTCGGGCGCACCGTGGAAGATGCCCAGGACGCCGCCAGCCTGGCCCTGGAAGTGCGCCAGTTGTACTTCCAGGACTACCTGCGGCAGTGGGATGCGCTGCTGGCCGACATCGACTTCGTGCCCATCACCAGCACCGGCCAGGCCGCCGATGTGCTGCGGGTGCTGTCCGGCCCGCAGTCGCCGCTGAAGAAGCTGCTGGAAGCCGTGGCCCGCGAGACCGACCTGCAGAAGGAAGAGCGCCTGGCCGCCGCCAAGCTGGCGAAGGAAGGCAACGGCGCCGTCGACAAGCTCAAGGCCCTGGTGGGGCAGGGCGGTGACGACACCCAGCAACCGGCCCAGCCGGGTGCGGACGACCCCATCAGCCGCCACTTTGCCGAGCTGAACAGCCTGGTGGACAAGGGCGAGGGTGACACCGCCGCGCCCATCGAGGCCCTGCTGGCCGACCTCAACGCCCTCTACGTGCAGCTCAGTGCCATGAGCGGCGCCAGCGGCGACCAGTTGCTTGGCGAGGCGAAGAACCAGGCCCAGGCCGCCGCCCAGCGCGTCAGCCTCGGCGCCGAGCGCCAGCCGCCGCTGGTGCAGGGGCTGGTCAAGTCGGTGGTCAACGCCTCCACCAACACCATGATGGGCGGCATCCGCAACCAGCTGAACGCCGCCTGGACGGCCGAGGTGGTCAACGTCTACCGCCAGTCCCTGGCCGGTCGCTACCCGCTGGACCGCAACAGCACCCGCGACGCCACCCTGGACGACTTCGGCGCCTTCTTCGGCGTCGGCGGGGTGATGGACAGCTACTTCCGCAAGTACCTGCAGCCCTACGTCGACACCTCCGCCACCACCTGGCGCTGGCAGCCGGGCGCAGCGGAAAAGCTGGGCATCAGCGCCGGCGTGCTGGGCACCTTCCAGCGTGCGGCACAGATCCGTGATGCCTTCTTCCGCTCCGGCAACACCACGCCGATGGTGCGTTTCGAGCTGAAGGCGGTGGCCATGGACGCTGCCATCGACCAGTTCCTGCTGGACCTGGACGGCCAGCAGTTCACCTACGACCACGGCCCGAGCCGCCCGGTGGCCATGCAGTGGCCGAGCCCCAACAGCCTGGGCGTGGTGCGCCTGAGCGTGACCCCGCCCACCAGCGCCGGCCGCTCCGGCCTGACCCTGGAAGGCCCCTGGGCCTGGTTCCGCCTGCTCGACCAGTCCGACCTGACCCAAGGCAACGCACCGGACCGCTTCACCCTGCGCATGCGCGTGGACAACCTGAGCATCTCCAGCGAGCTGCGTGCCAGCAGCGCCTTCAACCCGTTCCGCAGCCGCGTGGTGAGCGGTTTCGGCCTGCCGGAGCGGCTATGAGCACAGCGGGTTTCTACGGCAAGCTCGCCGGTCGCGGCGACTTCATCCATCGCGGTCTGACCCCGGCCTTCATCGAAGCCTGGGACCGCTGGCTGGCCGCCGGCATGGCGCAAAGCCAGGCCGAGCTGGGCGGCGCCTGGCTCGACGCCTACCTGATCAGCCCGCTGTGGCGCTTCAGCATCGCCCCGGGCCTGCTGGTGCCCGAGGCGGTGGCCGGCGTGATGATGCCCAGCATCGACCGCGTGGGCCGTTACTTCCCCCTCACCATCGCCGTGGCGCTGGAGCCGTCGTGCAACAGCGGCGTGCTGGTGGGGGGCGCCGACGCCTGGTTCGAACAGGCCGAGGCCCTGCTGCTGTCGACCCTGGAGCCGGAGGCGGACATCGAAGCCTTCGAGCGCGGGGTCCAGGCCCTGGGGGCGCCGGACATGGGCCCACGGGTGACACCCCGGGTCAGCGACCTGGGCGCACTGGCCTACCCGGTGGAGGGCGAGGCGGCGCGGCGCGCGGTGCTCGGCCAACTGGCGGGCGAGGGCTGCAGCTTCTTCTGGGGGCGGGGATCACAACGGGTGGAGGCGCAACTGGTGAGGTTCCAGGGGTTGCCGCCGACCCGCTACTTCAGTCGCTTCCTGGTGGGCGAGGGCGCCGTCGGCCAGCTCCCGGCCATCGGGCAGATCGATTTCGGGAGCCTGTGATGCCGCTGCCTCCTGTCACGCAGTACCAGTCGGCCAGCCACAGCCATGTGGGCATGGTCCGCCAGGTCAACGAAGACGCCTGCCTGGACGCCTGCGAACGCGGGCTCTGGGTGGTGGCCGATGGCATGGGCGGACACGCCGCCGGTGACTACGTCAGCAACCTGATCGTCGATACGCTCCGCGGCGTGCCCTGCACCGATGCCCTGGACCTCTACGTGGAGGCCCTGCGCGCGGCGCTGGTACACGTCAATGCCCTGGTGCGGGCCGAGGCGGCCCAGCGCGGGGTGAACATGATGGGCAGCACCGTGGTGGTGCTGGCCGCACGCGGGAGCGAAGGCACCTGCCTGTGGGCCGGCGACAGTCGTCTGTACCGCTTGCGGGAAGGGCGCCTGGAAGGCATCAGCCGCGACCACAGCTACGTCCAGGACCTGGTGGACAGCCACCTGCTCAACGAAACGGAGGCCAGGGCGCACCCCATGGCCAATATCGTGACCCGGGCCATCGGCGTGCAGGATGACCTGGAGCTGGAAGAGTCGCGGTTCGTCGTGCTGCCGGGAGACAGTTTCCTGCTCTGCAGCGACGGTCTGAACAAGACCGCCGACGACCACGAACTGTGCGAAGTGCTGGGCCACGAGGACCCCTACCAGGTGGTCCGCAGCCTGGTGCATCTGGGCTTGACCCGGGGCGCGCCGGACAACATCACGGCGGTAGTCGTCAAAGCATCCTGAGACAGAAAAAAAGACCAGCATGGACATTCAGATTCCGGGGTACGAGATCGAGCGCGAACTGGGCGATGGCGCGATGGCCGTCGTCTACCTGGCGACCCAGCGCTCGCTGGAACGCAAGGTGGCGCTGAAGGTGATGGCCGCTGCGCTGGCCAACGACGCCAGCTTCTGCGAGCGCTTCCTGCGCGAGGGCAAGACCCTGGCGCGGCTGTCGCACCCGCACACCGTGACCATCTACGACATCGGCAATGTCGGCAGCCTGTACTACATGGCCATGGAGTACCTGCCCAACGGCACCCTGAAGGAGCGTATCGCCGCCGGCCTGAGCCCCGAGCAGGGCCTGGTGTGGCTGCGCCAGATCGCCTCGGCACTGGGCTACGCCCATGCCCAGGGCCTGGTGCACCGTGACGTCAAGCCGGCCAACATCCTGTTCCGCGCCGACGGCGGCGCGGTGCTCTCCGACTTCGGCATCGCCAAGGCGCTGGACGACCGCACCCAGTTCACCCAGGCCGGCTTCGCCGTCGGCACCCCCAGCTACATGAGTCCCGAGCAGGCCCGTGGTCAGGAGATCGACGGCCGCGCCGACCTCTACGCCCTGGGCGTGGTGCTCTACGAGATCCTCACCGGGCAACTGCCCTACGTGGGCACCGATTCGCTGTCCACCGCCCTGGCGCACATCACCCAGCCGCTGCCGGAACTGCCCATCGCCCAGGGCCGCTACCAGGAGATCCTCACCCGACTGCTGGCCAAGGACCCGAACGACCGCTATCCCGACGCCGCCGCGCTGATCGCCGCCCTCGACCGCCTGCCGGCTGGGCCCGTGGCGCCGCTGGCCGACGACAACGAGGCGACCCAGTTCCGCCCGCTGGACCTGCCCGGCACTTCCGCCAGCGCGGTGACCCCGCCGGCTGCCAGCGGCATGACCGGGCTGACCCCGGTCAGCGTCTCCATTCCCGACGCCGCCACCCAGGTGCCGCCTGCAGCACCGGTGGCGGACAGCGGCGCCGGCCGCAAGCGCGAGTCGGTGCTGGACACCGAGATGGTCGCCACGCAGAAGCCCGAAGGGCAGAGCCGCGCGCCGCTGATCGTCGCCGCGTCCCTGGCCGCCCTCGGCGTTGCCGCCCTGGGGGGCGGTGGCTACTGGTTGCTCAACCGCGGTGGTGAGAGTGCGCCGCCGGTGGTGCAGGTGCGGGATGACAGCAACACGGCGCCGACCACCGACACCCCGTCCACGCCCGGCACCAGCGCGGCCACGGTAGCCACCCAGGCCACCCCGGCGACCGATGTGCAGGGCGGTGATCGCCCGTTGCTGATGGCCGGCAAGAAGACCCTTTTCGAGCGCGTGCTGAGCAAGCCCGGCGCGCGCTTCGCCAGCCAGGCCGGTGGCCAGGGCGACGGCGAGGCGGTGCCGGCTTTCTCGGTGTTCTACGTGTATGCCCGCCAGGTGGTGAACGGCACCCCCTGGGTGGAAGTGGGGGCCTCCAGCGATGGCCACCGCGACGGCTGGCTGCCGCTGGACAAGGTCAGCGACTGGAAGCAGAGCCTGGTGCTGAAATTCACCGAGCGTTCGGGCCGTTCGCCGGTGATGTTCCTGCGTGATGCCAACCAGGTGGAGCAGTTCCTCATGGACTCGGCCAAGGCCCGCAACGCGGTGCACCAGGCCCAGTTCGGCGATGCCACCGACCCCGAGCTGGTGGCCATCGAGCCGCCGGCCAGCGCTGTGCCCCAGGACCAGTTCTACCTGCTGCCGATCTTCGACGCGCGGGAGAGCTTCGACAGCAACGGCCAGCCGGTGCAGGTGCTCAACGTCGCCTCCATCGACCCGGGCGACACCCCGCGCAAGCAGGGGGACGGCAAGCCCGCTGCCGCGGCTTCGTCGGACGCCTTCCGCACCGGCATCGTGCTGGTGGTGGACACCTCCGTGTCCATGCAGCCCTACATCGACCGCGTGCGCGACGTGGTCCACCAGCTCCACGGCGAGATCGCCGCCCGCGGCGAGCTGGACAGCGTCAGCTTCGGCATGGTCGGGTTCCGCAGCAACACCGACAAGACGCCGGGCCTGCAGTACACCGCCAAGACCCTGGTCAGCCTGGAGGAGGGCCGCGACCCGGCGCGCTTCCTGGAGCTGGCTCAGCAGGTCAAGGCCACCAGCGTCTCCAGCCACGACTACAACGAGGACGCCTTCGCCGGCGTGATGCAGGCCGTCGACGGCATGGACTGGAGCGGCTACGGCGGCCGCCTGATCCTGCTGGTCAGCGATGCCGGCGCGCTGCGCAAGAGCGACCCGCTGGGGCAGACCCGCATGAACGAGGCCGAAGTGCGCCAGGCGGCGCTGCGCAAGCAGATCAAGATCTACGCGCTGCACCTGAAGACCGACACCGGCAAGAAGAACCACAGCTTCGCCGAGCAGCAGTACCGCGTGCTCACTGCCGACGCCAACCCGCAGATCGGCGATCTGTACATCCCTGTGGGCGGTGGCGACGTGAAGACGTTCGGCGAGAGCGTCAACGAGATCGCCAGCACCTTCGCCGACCTGGTGCACAAGGTGCGCAGCAATGCCGAACTGAAGGCGCCCACCGGCGGCGCCAGCATTGCTGCCAAGACCGAAGCCATCGGCTACGCCATGCACATGGACTTCCTCGGCCACCGCAACCAGGCCCGCGCCCCGCAACTGGTCACCGCCTGGACCTCGGACCGCGACCTGACCAACCCGCAGCTGCCGGCCTTCCAGGTCTGTGCGCTGCTCACCAAGCTGCAGCTCAACGACCTGCAGCAGGCGCTCAAGGTGATCGTCGACGCCGCGCGCCGCACCCAGAGTTCGCCCAAGGATTTCTTCCAGGAAATCGCCAGCGCCAGCGCCTACATGAGCCGCGACCCGGCCAGGCTGACCCAGGGCGGCAACCTGGCCGAGAGCGGCCTGCTGGGCGAGTACCTGGACGGCCTGCCGTACCGCAGCAAGGCGCTGAACATGAGCCAGGATTTGTGGCTGTCGCTGTCGGTGGCCGAGCAGGAAGACTTCATCGACGAGCTGGAATCGAAGATCCGTCTCTACGAGACCTTCCACAACGACACCGCCAACTGGGTGCGCTTCGGCGACGCCGCCCCCGGTGACGCCCTCTACCGCGTGCCGCTGTCGACGCTGCCCTGATGCTGCGCATCCGCGACCTGCGCAAGACGCGCGGGCAGGGCAGCCAGCGCTACAGCCTGGAGATCCCCCGGCTGGATCTGCGCGGCGGCCAGCGCCTGGCCCTGGTCGGCCCCAGTGGCAGCGGCAAGAGCACCGTGCTCGACCTGCTGGCCCTGGTGCTGTCGCCGGACCCGGGTGCGCTGATGGAGTTCGACGACGCCGACACCCAGCACGACCTCGCCGCGCTCTGGCGTGACGGCCGGCAGGATGCCCTGGCGGCCTTGCGCGGCCGCGCCATCGGCTACGTGCTGCAGACCGGCGGGCTGCTCGGTTACCTCGACGTGGCCGGCAACATCGGCCTGCCCCGGCGTCTGCTGGGCCTGCCGGAGAACGGCAGCGTCGAGCGCCTGGCCAAGCAACTGGAGATCGCCGAGCAATTGCACAAGCGCCCGGCGGCACTCTCCGTCGGCCAGCGCCAGCGGGTCGGTATCGCCCGTGCCCTGGCGCACCAGCCGCGCCTGCTGCTGGCCGACGAACCCACCGCCTCGCTGGACCCGCTCAACGCCGAGCGGGTCATGCACCTGTTGGTGGAGCAGGCCGAGTACCGCGAGCTGTGCCTGGTGGTGGCGACACACGACCACGCCCTGGCCGAACGCGCCGGGCTGGTGCCGCTGCCCATCGGCCTGCAGCGCGGCGCCGATGGCGGCGTCACCGCGACCCTGGCGGAGGCCCGCTGATGCGCGGCACGCTGCTGGCCGGCCTGGCCTGGGACGACTACCGCGACGAGGCACGCCTGTCGCTGTGCGCGGTGCTGGCGCTGGTGGCCGTGGTGGCGCCCTTGCTGGTGCTGTTCGGCCTCAAGCATGGCCTGGTCAGCACCCTCACCGAGCGCCTGGAGCGTGATCCGGCCGTGCGCGAGGTGATCCCCCTTGGCGGTGCACGGTTCAGCCTGGCGGGCATCGCCGAGCTGGCGGCCCGGCCCGACGTGGCCTTCGTGGTGCCCCGCACCCGGCAGATCGCCGCCACCGCCGACCTCTACGCCGACGACAGCGCGCAACCGCTCACCGTGGAGATGGTCCCCAGTGCCGCAGGCGACCCGCTGGTGAATGCGGCGCAATTGCCCGGCGCCGACGAGGTGGTGCTCAGCCAGCGCGCAGCCGAGCGCCTCGGGGTGCAGGCCGGTGCGCTGCTCACCGCCGCCTTCGGCCGCGCCAGCAACGGCCAGCCGGAGTTCCAGCGCACGCGCCTGCGGGTCAAGGCGGTGCTGCCCCTGGAGGCCTACCCGCGCCCGGCACTGTTCGCCCGGCTCGACCTGCTGGAAGCAGTGGAGGACTACCGCGACGGCCTGGCCGTGCCGCGCTTCGGCTGGCCGGGTGCCGAGGCCGGCGCCACGCGGGCGCGGGTCTACCCCGGCTTCCGCCTCTACGCCCGCGACCTGGATGCGGTGGAGCCGCTGCGGCTGTACTTCGCCGAGCGCGGCCTGGAAGTCGCCACCCAGGCCCAGGCCATCGCCCAGGTGCGCGCCCTGAGCCGCAACCTGACCCTGGTGTTCTGGGTCATCGCCGCGCTCGCCCTGGCCGGCGCCTTCGCCGCCATGGCGGCGAGTACCCTGGCGGCGGTGGAGCGCAAGCGCCGCGACCTCTCGGTGCTGCGCCTGCTGGGCTTCCCGACCGTCGGCCTGGTGCTGTTCGTGGTGCTCCAGGCGCTCTACACGGGGCTGATCGCCCTGGTGCTCGCCGGGCTGTTGTACCTGGTGGCCGAGAGTGGCTTGAACCAGTTGTTCCAGTCGGCCGAGGGCGAACAGGCCTGCCGTCTGGACTTCGCCCATTACCTGCTGGCGCTGCTGGCGACCCTCGGCTGCAGCGCCCTGGCCGCTGCCACCGGTGGGTGGCGCGCGGCCCGCATCGAAGCCTCGGAAGGACTACGTGATGTCTAAGCTGCTGACAGTCGCATTTTCACTGTCCCTGGTCGCCGCCGTGGCCCAGGCCGACCCGGACCCGCTCTACAACCCCAAGCCGATGGATGACGACGTGCTGCTGCCGTTGCCCTGCGAGGGGCAGATGGCCTTCCGCTACGTCTACGTGCTGGCCAAGGGGGCGCTGGACGACCGCGAGGTGAGCCTCGGCTACCCCTTCAGCGAAGGCGAGACGGGCTACCAGCAGTCGTTCATCTCCGGCTACCGGCGCGACTACATCAACGGCCAGTTCACCCTCAACGACTTGCCCAAGCCCTGGCAGGCGAAGGTCGGCCCCGGCCTGCCCAAGCCGGAGAAGGGCACGCTGCTCAAGCCCATGCTGTATTTCGTCGGCAAGTACGAGGTGACCCAGCGCCAGTACGATCTGGTGATGGCCCAGGCACCGTCCCTGGCCGGCCAGGGCGAGCCGCCGGCGTGCGAACCGGCCCAGCCGGGCATGGCGGCGCGGTTGCCGAAGGTGAGCCTGTCGCACTTCGACGCCGAGCGCTTCGCCGCCGTCTACAGCGCCTGGCTGCTGAAGAACCACCGCGACCTGCTGCCGGTCAGCGGCCGGGGTACCAAGGCGGAGGAGGGCGGCGTCGCCTTCGTGCGCCTGCCCACCGAGGTGGAATGGGAATACGCCGCCCGTGGCGCCCATGCCGTCAGCCGTCAGGAGCTGGAGGCCCGGCTGTTCCCGCGCAAGCAGGAGGGTGCCGAGGGTGACGGCCCGCTGGCCGACTGGGCGGTGTTCAACCAGGTGGCCGGCGGCACCGGCCAGGCGGCGCGGCTGCTGCCGGTGGGCCTGAAGAAGCCCAACCCGATCGGCCTGTTCGACGTGATCGGCAACGCTGCGGAGATGGTCCAGGAATCCTTCCAACTGGTTCACGCGGGGCGTCGCCAAGGCACCTACGGCGGCTTCGTGGTCAAAGGCGGCAACTACCTGGAAGGTGAAATGACGCTGTTCACCGGCATGCGCCGCGAGTACCCGCTGTTCGCCGCCGACGGCACCGAGCAGCGCAACGAGACCACCGGCTTTCGCGTGGCCATCGGCGCACTCTCGGCCCCGCGCTCGCGCTACAAGGAACTGTTCGAGCAATGGAAGGCCGAAGGCCGTTCCTCGTCCCTCACCGACGAGATCAGCGAAGACCAGGACCCCACCCGACTGCTCGACAGCGTGATCGCCAGCAGCACCGACCCGGAGCTGCAGGGGCGCCTGGCACTGGTCAACGAGGAACTCAAGCGCAACATCTCGCTGATCGCGAAACAGCGTGAGGAGGCCGCGGGCAACCTGATACAGTCCGCCGCCCTGGTGGCCGAGACCATCAACAACTACAACATCCGCCTGACCAACCTGAAGAAGAGCCGCGACCAGGCCCAGGCGGCCAAGGACGAGAACGCCGCCAAGCTCTACGAGAGCGCGATGACCAACGGCCGCACGGCGCTCGACGGCGCCCTGGCGATCTATATTGACAACCTGGCCACCGGCACCCGCTATACCGACGCGGTGATCCAGGCGCAGTTCCAGCGAACCAGGGAGGAACTCAACCGAAACCCGGTATTGGGCAAGAGCCTCGTGAACCGGGCCACGCTTTTCGTCAAGCATGTCGGCCAATATCGGCAACAGCGCAAGGCGGACAAGGATGTGATTCTGAAGGAACTGCTCGGCCCCTGAGCGGCGGTCGGCAACGATCCGGTACCCAGGCAGGGCACAGGGATGAAGATCAGGCGGGCGACCGTGCGTCCGCATGAACCAGGACAACTCATAGAACGAGAGCAATGACCATGGCTATGGCTACTCCACGCAACATTCCGGCTTTCTCTTCGGTGCGCACTGCGCTGATCACCGCCGTCACCTGCACCAGCGTCCTGCTCACCGGCTGCGCCGGCATGGGCTCGCCCAGCTCCAAGGTGGCCGCCACCACCAAGGCGGAGTACTACCCGCAGTGCTACCAGCCGGTGAGCCAGTTGCGCGCCTCCGACCAGGCGGTGACCCAGTCCATGGCCACCGGCGCCATTGCCGGCGGTGTGCTTGGCGCCCTGGCCGGCGGCCTGTCCAGTGATGAGCACGCCGGTCGCAATGCCCTGATCGGTGCCGCCGGTGGCGCCCTGGTGGGCGGTGCAGCCGGTTACTACACCGCGCGCCAGCAGCAGATCGCCGACGACAACGCGCGCATCGCTTCCTACGCCACCGACATCGACAGCAGCAGTGGCGAACTGGACCGCAGCATCCGCTACGCCAGCGCCGCCCAGAGCTGCTACCAGCGCGAGTTCAACAACCTGATGAACGCGCGCAAGTCGAAGAGCATCAGCGACAGCGAAGGTCGCCTGCGCATGGCCGAGATCGTCGCCGGCCTGCAGGAAACCAACGCCCTGATGGCTGCCGTGGATGGCCGTGCCGGCGAGAACATCAACACCTACACCCAGGCCTACGAGCGTGACCTGCAGACCGTGGGCGTCGAGCGCCAGACCGTGACCCAGGTGGTCGCCGCCGAGAACCCGGTCAGCATCGCCAGCCAGGGCGGCAAGGCCACCGGCACCAAGGCGTCCGGCAGCAAGGCCTCCACCAAGGCGTCCACCACCAAGGCCAGCACCAAGGCGACCACCGCTGCCGCGAAGAAGGTGCCGAAGGAAGCCGTGGCCACCGAGCGCACCCTGCAGAAGGCCGAAGCCAAGCGTGCCGAAAGCCAGAAGGTCGCCAGCCAGGGCGCAACCATGGTCAGCGACGTGTGCAACAGCCCCGACATGGGTGACTGGGCACCGGCCAGTTGCTCCAAGGTGTGAGTTTGTACGGCGGGCCTCTGGTGGCCCGCCCTTTGGCTACTGCCTGTGTGCAGCAGGTTTGCACACAGGCAGTGGGGCAGGCAGTTGGGGGTGATTGTCAGGGTGTTTGTTGCGAGTGCTGTTTGAGGATCTCGTACAGCTCTTCTTTCAATTTGAGTTTCTGTTTTTTCAGGTCTCTTACTTCGTTGCTGTAGTCACTGGCGTGGTGTTTTTCCAGGTTTTTTATCTCCTCATCCAACGCATTGTGCTGGTCGAACTTCTTCTGGAAGTGAGCATCGTTGTGTTTGAGTTTCGTGATCAGCGTTCTGTATTCGGGAAACATGGACGGCGAATCTCCTGGGGTTGTTCGAGGACACCTGTTACCACGCTATGCCTTCGTCACCGGGGATTTGCTGACCCTTGTCAACATGCCTATGTGCAATGAGGCTGTATCCGTCACTCTTTTACAGGTTTCTGGTCAGGGGCGGCTGTGCAGGCCCTGTGGGGTTGCGCACAGGGAACAGATCCTCCTGAATTCATCGCCTGATTGATTCTGTTTTGGTAAAGCCATGGCATTTCTCGACTTCCTCTTCAACCGCAAGCCCTCGCCGGATGCCTTCGCCGCGCTGTTCGAATCCGCTGCCCGCAAGGCCGGCTTCAAGGGCGAGTTGCACTACAACCCCCGCGACTTCCGCCTCAACTATGGCGAGAGCGCCTTCTTCAACCTGCACAACGCTTACCGCGAGTACTGCAACGCGCGTGGGCCGGGCCGGCGCAAGGCGCTACAGGGCTACATCGCGGCCTTGTGCGACAACCAGCGCGCCCAGGCCATGCCGCTGGACGACGCCCGCCCGCTGCTGCTGCCGGTGGTGCGCAGTCTCGGCACCCTGGAAGATGTGCGCCTGCACCATCTGCGCACCGACGGTCACGACAATGACTTCCACCCGGCCTACCTGCCCCTGGGCCTGGACGCCGCCGTGCTGCTGGCCATCGACCACCCCGAGTCCACCGCGACTCTGGTGGAGGGACCGGACCGCAGTTGGGACATCCGCCTGGAGGAGGGCATCGCCATCGCTCTCACCAACCTGCGCGACAGCACCGCTGACCGCTTCATCCAGCCCGCGCCGGGGGTCTTCCAGGGCGCCTGGGGCGACGGCTACGACACCAGCCGCATCCTCCTGCCCGATGTGCTCGAACGGCTGCCGCTCAAGGGCCGCCCGGTGTTCATGATCCCCACCCGTGATGTGCTGCTGGTCGCCGGCGACCGTGACGGGCACGGCCTCGCCAGCATGGTGGAGCTGAGCCTGGAGGCGATGGAGAAGGGCCGCATCCTCTCGGCGGGCCTGTACTGCTACGAAAACGCCAAGGTGGTGCCCTACAGCGTGCACAACCCAGTGCTCCAGGCGCGCCTGGAGCGGTTGCGCAAGCTCTACACCAAGAGCGAGTACGACACCCACAAGCAGGCGCTGGACCTGATCAACGAAGACAACGCTGTGGACATCTTCGTCGCCAACTACCTGCTGTTCGCCAGCCAGCAGGACCCGGAGCAACTGTTCTCCCTCAGCACCTGGACCCGTGGCGTTGACACGCTGCTCCCGGTCACCGAGCGCCTGATGCTGGTCCGCCCGGAAGGTGACACCGGCAACGCCCAGACTCGCATGGTCGCCTGGGACCAGGCCCTGGAGCTGCTGGGCGAGTACCTGGAGCCTGCACCCGGCCACTACCCTCCGCGTTACCGCACCCTGGGTTTCCCCGAACCGAGCCGCGCCGAGCTGCTCGATGAGCTCGGCTGAGAGGCCGTTTCTGAGAAGCAGGTAGGCCACTCTGCATCGCCGGGCGTTGAGTCATGCGTGAACTACGCTCACAAAAACAACTCGTGAGGGGCTTGTCATGCGTATTTTTCTGCTTTGCGTCCTACTCTTTGCCACCCAGCTTTCTGCAGAACCTTTGCGCCTGATGACCCATGATCTGCCGCCCTACAGCTTCGTGAATGAACAGGGGAATGCAGATGGTCTGGCTGTTCGTCCGGTGCAGTGTGCCCTGGAGAAAATAGGCGTTGATTTCAGCATCCAGTTCGTTCCCTGGAAGCGTGCGCAGAGCATGGTGAAGGACGGTCTCGCCGATGGGTTTTTCGGTGCGTCGCGCTCGGCCGAGCGTGATGCCTATGCCACGCTCAGCGCGACCATTGCGCCCCAGGAGTGGCGTTGGTTCCTGCTCGCTGATAACGCTTCCGATCCTCGCAGTGAGGCGTTTCGGGCGCACAGCAAGGTTTCAAGCTTCATCGGCGCCAATATGCAGAAGTGGCTTCAGCAACATGGCTACGACGCCGAGGTCGTCCCGGCAACGAACCAGCAGTTGCTGCAGATGCTGCTTGCCAAGCGGCTTGACGCGATTCTTGCGAATCACCTCGTGATGACCGAACTGCTTCGTGAAAACAATGCAGAGGCTGACGTTCGCTCGGTTCTGCAGCTCGACAAACCCTTGGGCGTTTATTTTTCACACCGTGGGCTCAAGGCGCTTCCTGGTGATTTCATCGAACACTTCAACAGGGCTGTTGAGGCGTGCCAGCTCGAAACTTGAATGGCTGAGCATTTCGCTGGTATCTGACTGGTTCATCCACTCCGTCGAACCAAGGGGGCCAAACTAAAGATTGGCTTTACCTGAGAGGGATTTTTGCCCTTACTGAGCGCTGCGCCGAGCCCTGCCTGGGGCGGCGCAGATGCCGGTTGTAGAGCGGTTTCGCCCACGTTCTGCGGGCGTGGCGCACAGTACGGAACGGCGGAAACATGGACATGTTGCACAACAATAACGAGCGGCTTATCCGCCTGCGGGACATCGACAAGCGTTACCACCACGCCGGCCAGGAGCTGAGCATCCTGCGCGGTGTTTGCCTTGAGGTGGCGCGCGGTGAGAGCTGCGCCATCCTCGGCAGCTCAGGGTCGGGCAAGAGCACCCTGCTCAACGTCCTCGGCCTGCTCGACCGGCCCAGCGCCGGCGACTACCACCTGGCCGGGCAGGACGTGCTGCGGGCCACGCCGGATCAACTGGCGGCCCTGCGCAATCGCCTGATCGGCTTTGTCTTCCAGAGTTTCAACCTGCTGCCGCGCCTGAGCGCGCTGGACAACGTGGCGCTACCCCTGAGCTACCGTGGCGTGCCCTTGGGCGAGTCCCGCGAGCGTGCGCGGGCGGTGCTGGAGCAGGTCGGCCTGGCCCAGCGTGCGGCCCATCGCCCGGCCGATCTGTCCGGCGGTCAGCGGCAGCGGGTGGCCATCGCCCGGGCACTGGTGGGCGAGCCCTCGCTGATTCTGGCCGACGAACCCACCGGCAACCTGGATACGGCCACCGCCGAGGACATCATGGCCCTGCTGCTCGCGCTCAACCGCGACCAGGGCGTGACCCTGGTGATCGTCACCCACGACCCCGGCATCGCCGAACGCCTGGGCCGGCAGGTGCGGGTGGTGCAGGGTCGTGTCAGCGAGGCGTTGCCGGCATGAGCGCCCGCGCCGGGTTCGCCTCGCCCTCCCTGGGCCAGTTGCTGCACGAGGCCATCGGCAGCCTGCGCAACCTGGGGCGGCGTTCGCTGCTGGCGCTGCTGGGCATCGTCATGGGCAGTTGCTCGGTGATTGCGCTGCTCAATATCGGCAGCAACGCGGCGGACCAGGCCATGAGCGTGTTCAAGGAGATGGGTACCGAGACGGTGGTGGTGCAGTTGCCCTCTGGCGCCCGCGGCCAGGATGGGCTGCCGCTGCGCCTGGATGTGGATGCCCTGCGCGAAGCCGTGCCCGAGGTTGCCACGGCCAGCCCGGTGGTGCTCTACAGCGCGCCGGTGGTATTCCACGGGCGCAGCGCCAACCTGGCGTTGGTGGGGGCCGGTGATGCGCTGGCGGATACCGCCGGGCTGCGCCTGGCGGAAGGGCGCTACCTGTCCGCCTTCGACCGGCGTGAGGCCTTCGTGGTGGTTGGCAGCCGAGCGGCCCAGGTGCTGGGCGAACCGGCCGATCCGCTGCGAGTGGGCGACTGGCTGCGTATCGGCCACTACCAGTTCCAGGTGATCGGCCGGCTGCGGGCCCAGGGGGAGGGCGGGATCATCCCCTTCACCAGCAACGACTCGCTGTTCCTCACCGAAAGCGGGATGGCCCGGGTGAATACCGACCCGCGCCTCGGCGCGCTGCTGGCCCGGGTCGCGCCCGACCAGGCGGTGGCGCCAGTGGGCGAGCGGGTGGCGGCCTGGGTCAACGACCGCATCGCCGGGGAGGAGAAAGGCTCCCTGCAGGTGGCCGAGCAGATGATCGAGGCCATGCAGCAGCAGACCCGCACCTTCACCTACCTGCTGGGCGGGCTGGGGGCGATCTCCCTGGCCGGCGGCGGGGTGGGGGTGATGAACGTGATGCTGATGAACGTCAGCGAGCGCCGCCGGGAGATCGGCGTGCGCATGGCCCTGGGGGCGCGGCAGCGGGACATCCGCAACCTGTTCCTGCTGGAAGCGGTGACGCTGACCGCTGCTGGTGCGCTGTCCGGCGCGCTGCTGGGCATCGCCGCCGCCTGGGGTTACGCCTGGCTATCCGGCTGGACCTTCAGCCTGGCGGCCTCGGCGCTGCCGCTGGGGATGGGCAGCACGCTGCTGGTGGGGCTGTTCTTCGGCCTCTACCCGGCGGTCTCCGCCTCGCGCTTGCAGCCGGTCGAGGCTCTGCGCGATGCGTAAGGCGATGCTGGCGTCGCTCCTGGCCGTTGCGCTGCCCGCCCTGGGTGCGCCGTGGAGCGAGCGGCTCGCACCCTCGGCACCGAGCATGGCGGGGGAGAGTCGCAGCGTATTGCTCAGCGAGCAGGAGGCCGACCTCAGCCTGCTGGATGCCGTGGCCCTGGGCCTGCGCAACAACCGCAGCATCCAGAGCAGCTACCTGCGGCGCATTGCGCAGAAGTTCGACCTGCGGGTGGCGGAGGACGCCTTCACGCCCAAGCTCTACATCAACGGCACCTACCGGGCCAACCGCAACCACCAGGACCGCTACCGCGATGGGCGCATCGGTCCCACTGCCACCTTGCTTGGTGAGTTCGGCACCCAGGTCGCCCTGAGCTGGAGCCATGGCTACAACGAGGCCGACGTGGCCGGGCGACGGCGCAACGACGGCGTCGACCTGACGCTCATCCAGCCGCTGCTGCGCAATGCTGGGCGCGAGGTGAACCGGGCACCGGTGCGCATCGCCCAACTCGCCGAACAGGCCAATCGACTGGCGTTGAAGTCCAGCGTCTCGCAGACCATCACCGCCATCATCAGCGCTTACCGCAACCTGCTGCGGGCTCAGGAGCAACTGCGCATCGCCCATGCTGCGCTGGAGCGCACCCGCGAGCTGGTCAAGGTCAACCGCTCGATGATCGAAGCGGGGCGCATGGCCGAATTCGAAATCGTGCAGACCGAAGCCGACCTGGCGACCCAGGAACTGGGTGTGGAGGAGGCCGCGAACCAGGTGGATACCTCGCGCCTGGAGCTGTTGCGCCTGTTGGCCCTGGACCTGTCTTCGCGCATCCGTGCCAGCGACGAACTGGGAGCTGAGTCCATGGAGGTGAACCGCGAGCAGGCACTGCGCCTGGCCGAGCAGCAGCAGCCGGACTACCTGCGCCAACTGATCGCCCGTGAGCAGGCCGACCTCAACCTGGTGATCGCCGAGAACCAACGCTTGTGGGACGTGTCCCTGGAAGTAGGAGGCAGCCAGCGCCAGGATCGCTACAGCTACCCCACCGCCAGCGGCTCGGACCGCACCTGGGACAGCTACGCCGGTATCCGCGTGGACATCCCCATCGGCGACCTGTCGCGGCGCCAGGCGGAGGTGCAGGCGCGGGTCAACGTGGAGGACCAGGCCCTGCAGGTGGCCGATGCGCGACAACTGCTGGAGCGCAACGTCACCGACGTGGTGCGCGACGTAGGCACCCGCTGGCGTCAACTGGAAATCGCCAACCGCGCCCTGGCCCTGTCCCAGCGCAAGCTTGCGATCGAGCGGGAGAAGCTCGCGGCCGGGCGATCCAGCAACTTCCAGGTACTCAGTTTCGAGAGCGACCTGCGCAACGCGGAAAACGCCCGCCTCAACGCGATGCTGGCCTACCTGGAGGCGCAGACGCGGCTGGACCTGACCCTGGGCCTCACACTCGACCGATGGGACATTTCGCTCAATGACTACTGACCGTCGCGCCTTCATCCGCCGTGGGCTGTTCCTGACCCTGCCGTTGCTGCTGGTGGCCGGCCTGGCCTGGGGCCTGCGTGAAGCCCCGGCGCGGGAGCCGGCGGGGCGCCAATGGGTGACGGTACAGCCCGAGCCGCTTGAGCAGAGCGTGGGCCTGGTGGGGCGCATCGAGGCCGAGCGCACCCTGGTGCTGACGGCACCCTTCGCCGGGCGGGTGGCCGAGCTGCCCGTGGCGCTCGGACAGCGGGTGAAGAGCGGCCAGTTGCTGCTGCGCATGGACACCGGCGAGACCGAAGTGCAGCAGCGCGAGGCCCTGGCCAGCCTGCTGCGCGCCCGACGCACTCTGCAGGAGCTGGAGGATTGGGACAGCGGCGAGGAAATGACCCGTGCCCGGCGCACCCTGCGCAGTGCCGAACTGGCCCTGGCCAGCAGCGAGAAGAAGCTGGCCCAGACCCGCGCCTTGTACGAGCGCGGCATCATTCCGCGCAACGAACTGGAGGACCTGGAGCAGCAGGCTCGCCTCCAGCGCCTCGACCGCGAGGCCGCCGAGCGCGACCTGGCCCGCTCGCGCAGCCGGGGCAGTGGTGAGTACCTGCAGATCGCCCGGATGGAGCTGGCCAACGCTGAAGCGCGCCACGGGGCCCTGCAGGCCTTGCTGGAAGCCCGGGAAGTGCGTGCGCCCTTCGCCGGCATCCTGGTCGCGCCGCCGGGCAGCGGTACGCCGGAGGATGCGACGCGGGGCCCGGTCCAGGCCGGTGCCACGGTGACCCAGGGGGCGCCCTTGTTCGGTGTGGCCGGTATCGAGCGGCTGCGCATCGTCGCGCGGGTCTCGGAGCTGGACGTGAACCAGTTGCGGGAAGGTATGCCAGTGCGGGTCGAGGGCGACGGCTTCGAGGGTGAGGCGCTTCAGGGCACGGTCAACGTGGTCGGTGGGCAGGCCCTGGCCGGGAACGGGCAGGGCGGGGCTCAGTTCGAAGTGGTGGTGGCCGTCGCCGATCTCGACGAGGGCCAACTGGCCCGCGTGCGCCTGGGCATGAGCGCGCGCTTGTCGATCCAGGTCTACCGCAACCCCTCGGCCCTGGTGCTGCCGCCCCGTGCCCTGCACAGCGAAGGCGGGCGTTGGTGGGTGGATTACCGCGCCACCCCCGAGGCTGCCGTCCAGCGCCTGCCGGTGCGACCCGGACGGGCCGCCAGCGGCGGCATCGAGGTCTTCGACCTGCAACCCGGCCAGGTGGCACTGGACGGCTGAGCCAAAGCTGTCCGTAGCTGCCCGTAGCCCGGGCTTCAGCCCGGGACATAGCGCCGTGCTTCCAATGTTCGGTTCAAACCGCTGCCTGTATCGCACCCCCTGCAGCTCAGCAGACAAGAAAGATCGCCCAATAAAGGTGGCATAAGCCCACTTTTACCTTCCTGTTCCCGCCCGTCTCGCTGCCAGCCTTCTCTCGACGCACTGCAGGTCCACCGTCAGAGCCCATCCTCCAAGCACCCGCTCGTGCGCCATTCTGGTGCGGTGTCCCCAATGGAAACACGCCCCTAGCCCAGTCCTGACGGGGCAGTCAGCTTGAACTCGGGAGAAAGTGTGTAGGAAGTTCCCGTTCGCACCGCTTCGCTGGGGCGCTCTAGGCCGAGGGGGACCCATCTTTTGCTAGGTATGAATCGCAGTTCACCAACCTAATCTCAGTTCCGGCGCAACGACCTGGCAAAACCCCACACGAGGTGGGGTGTAACGCCTACGGAAAGACGCCAACAGCAACGAACCCTGGCGAATCGGTAACCACGGTCGCTACGCATTGGAACGCAGCAGGGAGGTGGCAACGGATGCTCCACGTCTTCGCCCACTTGGGCCACGCACCTATCACCTGCCGGGAATCTGCCGCCCGGCTCTTTCGCGATGAAGCCCGGACAACTGCCGGCGTCGTCGTGCTCGCACCGCCTGCGAGGCGGTATCGGCAGCACCCTGTCTTGGGCCTTGGAGCCCGGTTCAACCGACAGCAGTGAACGATGGGCCGCCCGACTCCGGGCGGCACGGTCAGCGCCTCGCCGGGGCGTGTGAAGGACGACAAGCGCAGCCAGGGATCGCTGCATTCTCGAGAGCCGACCTTCGCATTCACCGACGGGCCTGTGGAGCCTGGAGCGGGCAGTGTGCCGCCGAGATGGACCCGAATACCCAGCCAGCCGCTGCGGGTCGATCACGGAAGGGTTCGCACCAGGTTTGAAAAGCGGTCATGGGATCAACAGGAAGGTCTGAGTGGTTCATTCCCAGGTGACCAAAACAACCATGCTTTGCTTATCAACCAAGGAACGAAAAACAATGAAAATGTCCAAAATCTCCGTTGCTACCGCTGCCCTGGCCCTTTGCATGGGCGCTTCCTCTGCCATGGCGGTGACCATCACCCCGACCAACACGAAGTTCTCCGCCAAGGGCATTTCGGTGGTCAAGCCCGGCTTTCTGCCGGCAGTGACCTGCAACGTGGAATTCATCGGCACCACCAACAACAACAACACTGCCACCATCACCGCGGTGAACATTACCGGCGGTGGCTCCTGTGCCCTGGCCGGCACCTCCGGGCTGCCCTGGACCCTGACCGCCACCAGCACCACCACCGGCACCGTCAGTGGCGTCAAGTTCACCGTGGCTGGGATCAACTGCAGCTCTGCGCCGGTGACCGTGAACGGTGCCTGGAGCAACTCCGCCAACACCCTGACCCTGACCCCGAACCAGCCGGTCGGCAGCTGCACCATCCAGAGCCTGTCGGTGAGCCCGAACCCGGCCTTCACCGTTCTGCCCTGATGGCACCGGCCCTTCCCCCTGTGGGAAGGGCCGTCTCCAGCGATCCCACCCCATAACAATTGCGCGTACCCCGTACGCCCCGAGGCGATGCCCGAACGAACGCCGGCCGGTGAGCGGTTGTACGTCGAATGACTCGGAAGTCCGCCATCGGATGCACCAGCGCACAACAATAAGAACCCAGGAGTTGTCATGAAGCCGTATGTCCCGTCATCCCAACGTAACGCCCCCGTCCTGCGCCGCTCGCTGCTCAGCCTGGCGGTGGTCGGTGCCCTGCTCGGCGTCCAGCAGGCCGAGGCTGGTGCCTTCGCTGTGCCCACCTACGGCACCCCCGGTTGGGGCCGTGCCTTTGCCGGTGGCTCCCTGTGGCACAACGACCCCTCTGCTGCTTTCAATAACCCCGCAGCCATGGCCTTCATCGAACGCCCGGTGGGGCAGGTGTCGGCGATCTATGCCGATATCGACCTGAAGTTCAAAGGAGAGGCCTATGACTACATGGGCAATCCTCGCAATGAGATGGTGGACGCGAACACAGGGGAATTGAGGCAACTGGGCGATGGGGGTAACGGCGGATTCAGCAAGTGGCTGCCGACCCAGTTCCTGGTCATTCCCCTGGGCGACCGCTTTGCATTCGGCCTGTCGCAGGTGGCCCCGATGGGGATGCGCAGCACCTGGGACAACAACTTCAAGGGCAAGGATTTCGCCCTGGACACCAAGATCGAGACAGCGGCCTTGGCCGGCTCCTTGTCCTTCAAGATCGATGATCAGTGGGCGGTTGGTGGCGGCGTGGTCATCCAGCGTACCCAGGGTTTCGTCAGCCAGAACGTGGACTTCCTGGCTGCCGGGGGGGCAGGCGGGTTCCTGCCCGGCTCTCCAGCCGGCATCACGCGCGCCAAAATGCGCGTCAAGGTGGACAACGTGTCACCTGGCTGGTTCGCCAGTGTGGCCTGGAAGCCAACAGCGCGGGACACGCTCGGCCTGGCTTACCACGCCAAGATCAAGAACGAGCTGGACGGTGACTACAACTTCCACTTCGGTGACGCCGACAATTGGTTCCTGACGTCTGAGGCACTCATCAATGCCGGGATTCCAGCCATGGCTTTCCCTGGTCTTGACCTGAAGGCCGAAGGCGCCAAAGCCGAGTCCCGCATGGACATCCCGGCCATGGCGGTCCTCGACTGGGTCCATGACTTCAATGACAGCTTCAGCCTGGGTGCCAGCGTCACCTGGACCCAGTGGTCGTCCTTCGAGTCCCTCAAGCTCAAGTCCCACGGCAACCTGATCGTCGACATTCCCTACAACTACAAGGACACCTGGATGTACTCGCTGGGCGGTGACTACCGCTTCAACGACCAGTTGACCCTGCGGGCGGGCGTGGCGCTGGACCAGACGCCGACCCGCAACTCCACCCGCGATGCGCGCATCCCGGATGGTGACCGGACCTTCGTGTCCCTCGGTGGCAGCTACCGCTTCGGCTTCGACCCGAACCTCAGCGTGGACATGGCGTACTCCCGCCAGTTCGTCGACGAGGGCCGCCTGCGCACCGTCAACCAGCCGCGCCTTGGTGGCGGCAGTATCGACGGCAAGGTCGACGCCAAGGGCCAGGTCTTCAGCGTTTCGGCCACCTACCTGTTCTAAGTCGCGGTCCCCCCGCGTCATACCCCTCACGGCCCGGTTCCCGGGGCATCGGGCCGATCCGGAACAGTAAGTGGACGTTTGGGCAGGCCGATCACCCGTGTCCTCACCACGGGTGGGCCTGCCATTTTTTACGTTCCGGGCTTCCCGTGCTGCAGCCGAAACCCGGCGGGGACGGACCCTCGCCTTCAGGGACGCTGCGGGTGCACCGACTGGCCGAACTGATTGCCCATGCGCACCGATGTCGCCGCTGGTATGGCCAGGCCCATCTGGCCGGGCGCGCTGCGCTCCAGGGGTGAGCGCTGCATCGCGGCATTGCGCCGGGCGGCCTCTTCGCCTTCGGGGTTGGCCAGCCTTTCGGTCAGGCATTCGTAGGACAGCGCCTTGTAGCCGTTGACTTCCACGTCCACGCAGCCGCCGTTGCGTGGGGCGTCCTCGGCCAGTGCCGGGGCGGCGACCAGCAGGGCCAGGGTGCAGAACAGGGTACGCATGTGAACCTCCGGAAAAGGGGCATGCCAGCGACTCTACGCAAATCCTCGGGCCGCGCCAGCGATGGTTTTCTTGCAGACCCGATCACACAAATGACATGAACGCTCGTCAGCATGGACAGCCAATCGGGACGACAGTGCCCGGACGTTCAGTGCGGGTCGTTCACCCTATGTCTAACCGGGTCATGGCCGGGGTTTGCCTGCTGGTGACGTGCTGGATGCTGTTGGTCAGCACCTGGTGCCGGGCCGAGGCGCCGGAGCGCCAGGTGGACTTCGACATCCCAGCCCAGCCGTTGGCTGCGGCGCTGGATCGCTACGGCACCGCCACCGGCCTGGCCGTGCTGGTGGACCGCGAGCTGACACGGGGGCGCCGCTCGGCACCGCTGAGGGGGCGTCATGGCCTTCGCCAGGGACTGGAGCGGCTGCTGGCAGGTACCGGGCTGATGGCACTGCACGTCGGGAGCGACGGCTTCACCCTGGCGCCGGCCCGCCTGGCGTCGACGACTGCGTCACGCACGGCCCAGGCCCCGCGCGGCGTGGGCAGCTTCGCCCGGGTGCTGCAGACGGCCCTTGGCCGGGCACTGTGTGCCGAGCCGTTGACCCGGCCCGGCGGCTACCGCGCCGCGCTGCAACTGTGGATCGGCCGGGGAGGGCGGGTCGAGCACAGCCGCCTGCTGGCCAGTACCGGTGACCTGATGCGTGATGCGGCGCTGGTGGAACGCCTGTGGGACATGAGGACAGACAGGGCGCCGCCTTCGTCGCTGCCGCAGCCGATCACGGTGCTGGTGGTGCCGGAGTCGGCCGCCGGCATGGAGTGCGAGACGTGGATGAACGCGGCGGGAACATGAATGACAAGGCCCCCGGCCGGCTGCTGCGGGTCTTCCTGGCCTCGTACGAGCAGTTCCGGGTGCGCCTGCGTCGCCGCCTGGGGTCCGACGACCTGGCTGGCGACGTGCTCCACGAAACCTACCTGCGGGTCGGGCGCATGGATGAGCCCGAGGACCTGCAGCGCCCCGACGCCTACCTCTACCGCATGGCGCTCAACGTGGCTGCCGACCGCCGTGCCCAGGATGCACGGCTACTGACCGGTGCCGAGGTGCAGGCGCTGCTGGAAAGCGTCGAAGAGCCCCGCGACCCGGCGGTGATCGTCGGCGGCCAGGTGGAAGTCCTCGCCCTGGTCGAGGCGCTGGCCGAGCTCAGCCCGCGCCGTCGGCAGATTCTGGTGGCCTCGCGGATGGAGGAGGTCCCGCACCAGGAACTGGCGCGGCGCTTCAACATCTCCACCCGCACGGTGGAGAAGGAACTCAAGGCTGCCCTGGGTCATTGCGCCGGTCGGCTGGAAAGAAAAGTGGTACAGCGGTTCGGTCCCGGTGCCGGAAAACAGTCCTAGGAACAGGCACGCGCCGAATCGATCATCCAACCCGAGTCCCCGCGCTTGAACGACGACCTCCAGAGCCTCACCGACCCCGACGGCCGCCATCCCCTGCGGGACGAAGCCCATGCCTGGTTGCTGCGCCTCACCTCGGGCGAGGCCACCGGGCGCGATGCTGAAGCCTTCCGCCAATGGTGCGCCCGCAGCGCCGATCATCTGACTGCGTTTCGCCAGGCCCATGACGTGTGGCAAGCCCTGGGGCCGGCGGCCGAGCGCCTGGCCTCGCCTGCCGCGCCGGTGATTCCGTTGCCATCCCGTCGCATTGGCCGGCGCGCCTTCCTCGGAGGGGCCATTGCGGCCTCGGTGGCGCTGGTCATGCTGCGGCCTGTCTTGCGTGACCGGGGCGACTACAGCACCGCAGTGGGTGAACAACGCCGCATCGAAGCGGGCGAGGGGCTGGTGCTGGAACTGAACACCGACACCCACATCAAGCGTCAGGTGACGGGGGCCGGCCGGGTGAACCTGGAAGTGCTCGAAGGCGAAGTGGACGTGCTGGCCCGCGTGCCGGTGCGCATCCTCGCTGCCGGCGGCACGGTGGACGCCCAGGGCGCGCGCTTCAACCTGCGCGCGCGGGAAGGCCAGGTGTGCGTCACCTGCCTGGAAGGCAACCTGTCAGTGGTACTGCAGGGCCACGCCCTGCTGCTCCCCGCCGGGCGCCAGTTGCGTTATGACCCACAGCAGCGGGGCGAGCCGCAACCCTTCGACGTGGAGCAGGTCACTGCCTGGCGGCGACAGTTGCTGGTGTTCGACGACACCCCGCTGGCCGAGGTCATCGAGGAGATCAACCGCTACCGGCCCGGGATGATCCTGCTGCTCAACAGCGAACTCGGCCAGCGTCGGGTGCAGGCCCGCTTCCGTCTGGACCAGCTTACCCAGGTGGCGGGGTTGATCCGTGATGCCTACGGCGCTCGGGTCGCCGAGCTGCCGGGTGGGGTGTTGCTGGTCGGCTGATCCAGGCAGCGATTCGACCCACGCCTTGAAGTGGTCTGCAGGTCAGCTAGGTGTCGGACCGCCCTGCAGGGTGCTGGTGAAACGCTGGATGGTCTCGACCACCCGCTGGGCGCCGTCCTGGATGCTCTGGATGGCTCGGCCTGCCTGGTTAGCCAACTGCACGCCCTGGTCCACCTTGTCGCAGCTTTCGCGCATGCTGCTGACGGCTTCCTGGGCCAGTTCGTGGTTGCGCTTGACTACTTCGACTATCTCCTCGGTGGCCCGTGCGGTGCGTGCCGCGAGGTTGCGCACCTCGTCCGCCACCACGGCGAAGCCCCGGCCTTGCTCCCCCGCGCGAGCCGCTTCGATGGCGGCGTTGAGGGCCAGCAGGTTGGTCTGGTCGGCAATGCCACGGATGGACTGCACGATGCTGTTGATCACGTCGGATTGCTGGCTCACTGCGCCGATGCGTTCGGCGGCATGGTTCAGCTCCCCGGCGATGCCCTGGACCAGCGCCACGGTGCGGTTCACCACTTCTGCGCCACCCTGGGCCTCGGCGTCCGTCTGCCGTGCGGTCTCGTAGGCCATGTGGGCGGCCTCCGACTCGGACTGCTGCTCCAGCATCTGGGCCGTGATGTCGGAGGCGAACTTGACGATCTTGTAGAGCCTGCCTCGCAGGTCGAACACCGGGTTGTAGCTGGCCTCCAGCCAGATCACCTCGCCGTGGCGATTGCGGCGCTCGAAGCGCCCGCTGAAGTATTCCCCCCGATTCAACCGCTGCCAGAACTGCTGGTAGGCCGGTCTGCCGGACTCTTCATGGGAGCAGAAAATCCGATGGTGCTGGCCGATGACGTCCTGCTTGCGATAGCCCGTTACCGACAGGAAGTTCTCGTTGGCGGCGACCACCTCGCCGGCCGGGTTGAACTCGATGACCGCCATGGAGCGGTTGATGGCATTGATGATCGCGTCCTCCTCATGTTCATGCAGGAGGTTGGCGGTGATGTCGGTAGCCAGCTTGATCACCTTGGTCACCCGCCCGCTAGCATCGCGCACCGGGTTGTAGGTGGCCTCCAGCCACACATCGCGCCCTTGCTTGTCCAGCCGCAGGAAGCGCTCGCGGATGAACTCGCCCTGGCTCAGCCGTTCCCAGAAGCGCCGGTATTCGGCGCTGGCAGCCAGTGCGGGCTCGCAGAACAGGCGGTGGTGCCGGCCGACGATCTCGTCCAGGCGGTAGCCCATGGTGCGCTGGAAGTTCTCGTTGGCCGAGACGATGGTGCCGTCGGGCAGGAACTCGATGATGGCCTGGGAGCGGTCCAGCGCTTGGCGCAGTGCCGTGGCTTCAGCCAGTGCGTCCTGGCACTGGGCAAGTTCGTTTTTCAGGGCGGCACTGAATAGCATCATCTCGTTTCGCTCCAGGGCTGTGTCGGGCGGGTGTGTTCAACACACCCGCCCGTATTCAAAAGGGCCCAGCGACACCGACGACGGAGCGGGAATGTCGCCGACTGCGCATCGCCGGACCGCGAACTCAGGGGCGGTCGCCCCTCAGGATGTAGGCCGGGACCTGCTCCAGGGGGATTTCCCGGTGAATCGCATCCAGCTTGCGCGCTTCCTTGGGCATGCCGTAGACCACACAGGTGGCCTCGTCCTGACCCAGAGTGTAGGCACCGGCCTCGTACATTTCCCGCAGCCCGCGTGCACCGTCGTCGCCCATGCCGGTCATGATGATGCCGGTGGCGTTGGCGCCGGCGGCGCGGGCCGTGGAGCGGAACAGCACGTCCACCGAGGGCTTGTGCCGGGACACCGGCGGTCCGTCGACGATGTCCACCACGTACTGCGCACCGTTGCGCTTGAGCAGCATGTGCCGGCCACCGGGTGCGATCAGCGCGCGTCCAGGGACCACACGGTCGCCGTGGCGCGCCTCGCGCACCTCGATCTGGCAGAGGCCGTTCAGCCGTGCGGCGAAGGCGGCGGTGAATTTCTCCGGCATGTGCTGGACGATGACGATGCCCGGGCAGACCCGGGGCAGGGCGGTGAGCACGTATTCCAGGGCCTGGGTGCCACCGGTGGAGGTGCCCAGGGCGACGATGCGTTCTGTGGTGCGGGTCATGGCGCCCGGCCCGGCAGCCGGCAGGATGGCGTCGGCGGTGAGTTTCGGTTCCAGGGCGTGTGCGGGGGCAGCCGTGGCACCGGGCAGCCGCTTGAGGCGTGCCTGCGAGGCGGCCTTGATGGCCCCCACCAGCTCCTCGGTGGCCTCGATGAGGAACTGGCGCAGGTTGCCCTGGGGTTTGGTGACGATGGCCACGGCACCGGCGGCCAGGGCCTCCATGGTGGTGGCGGCGCCTTTCTCGGTCAGGGTCGAGCAGATCACCACAGGCGTGGGCCGTTCGGCCATCAGCTTCTTCAGGAAGGAGATGCCGTCCATGCGCGGCATCTCCACGTCCAGCACGATCACGTCCGGCCAGTTGCGGTTCATCCGCTCGAGGGCGAACAGCGGGTCGGCGGCCGCGCCGATCACTTCGATACCGCTGTGACCGGACAGGCTGCCGGTCAGTACCTGCCGAACGACGGCGGAGTCGTCGACGATCATCACCTTGATCTTGTTCATGGCGAGCAGGCCTCGTAGCGCCGACTGGCAACTTGTTGCGGGTTGGGGTGGCGGAGCGCGACGTTGCCGCTCCACACATCGAAGATCAGGTTGCGGTAGCCTCCGCCGCCGACGTGGCGGGTGTGGCAGGTGAGGCCGTGGGCGGCCAGCAGGGCCAGGCCGGCTTCGACGTTCTGCTGGCCGATGTGCCGGCGCTCGCGGGCGCCGAACATGTTGCCGCCGCCGAACAGGCTGATGCGGTAGTCCTTGGCCTGGGTGCCGCTGTTGCGGATCTCCTGCAGCAACTGGTGCAGGGCGGCATCGGCGTAGCGTCCGTCCGGCTCGCGCCCCGGGTGGCGGCAGGTGGGCAGCATGTAGTGGCACATGCCCCCCAGCAGCGCCTCGCGGTGCCAGAGCACGATGGAGACGCAGGAGCCCAGCAGGGTGCGCAGGCGGGTGTAGCGGTCGCCGAAATACAACTCGCCCGGCTGCAGGAACACCTCGATGACGCCCTGGGGCTTACGCATGGGGCCTCCGGTAGATCGACGGGCGCACGGACTGCAGCTCGTCGCTGATGCCGTTGAGACTCTCCGAATGGCTGACCAGGAAGTAGCCGCCGGGGCGCAGGTGCGCGCAGAGGCGCTTCACCACCTGGCGCTTGGTGTCGGTGTCGAAATAGATCATCACGTTGCGCAGGAAGATCACGTCGAACAGGCCCACGTCCGGCAGGGCGTTGTTGAGGTTGATCTGGCGGAACTGCACGCGGCGCTTGAGTGCCGGGTCCAGGGTGAACAGCCCTTCGTTGCGCCCGGTGCCCCTCAGGCAGAAGCGCTGGCGCAGGTCGCTGGGGATGCCTTCGGCGTCCTCCAGGAGGTAAAGCCCGGCGCACGCCTTGTCGAGGATGCGGGTGCTGATGTCCGAGGCGAGGATCTCCCAGGGGCGGGCGGCAACAGCGTCTGCCAGCAGCAGGGCCAGGGTGTAGGGCTCCTCGCCGCTGGAGCAGGCGGCGCTCCAGATGCGCAGCGGGTCGCTGCCGCTGCGCAGCTCGGTGCCGAGCTTCTCGCGCAGGAACTCGAAGTGCTTGGGCTCGCGGAAGAAGTAGGTCTCGTTGGTGGTGAGCAGGTCGACGGCGATCTGCAGCTCGCCCTTGTCCTTCATCAGCAACTGGTAGTAGTCGCCGTAGCTGCCCAGGCCGAAATGGCGCAGGCGCTTGTTCAGGCGGCCGGCGATGAGCTGGCGCTTGGCCTCCGACATGGCGATGCCGGCGATCTCGTGGATCATCCCGCGGAACTGCTGGAACTCGCGGTTGGAGAGGCTGAGATCGGTCATGGCAGGCTCCCGGTCAGGCGGACTGTTGCAGGTCGGCGGTGGCGCCGGCTTCGGCCAGGTGCTGCAGGTCGTCCAGGGACAACACCTGGCCGATGTCCAGCAGCACCACCAGGCGACCATCGAGCTTGGCCATGCCATGGATGAAGTCGGTGTGGATGCGGGTGCCGAAGCTAGGGGGCGGTTCGATGTCCTGGGTGCCGATCTCGATCACGGCGTTGACCGCCTCGACGACGATGCCCATCACCTGGCGCAGTTCGCCGCGTTCCACCTCCAGGATGACGATGCAGCTGCGCCGGCTGATGGCGGTGTGCCCGGCGCCGAAGCGTTGGCGCAGGTCCATGATCGGCACCACGCCACCGCGCAGGTTGATCACCCCGAGCACGCAGGGCGGCATCATCGGCACCGGGGTCAGGTGGCCGTACTCGATGATCTCGCGCACGCTGCGTGTGCCGACGGCGAACACTTCATCGGCCAGGGTGAAGGTCAGGTACTGCTGGGGCGCATCCGGCTGGGTGGTGTCGCCGGGGCGGCTGAAGACGCTGGACATGCTTGGCTCCTGGGGGCACCGGCAGGTGCCCCGGTCACGGTATCGAAAGGTCGGATCAGTGCTGGAAGCGGACGAAGCCGGCGGGTACTGCGTCGTCGAAGGCGTCGTCGTCACTGTCTTCCACCACCCGACGGGCTGCCTTGCGTGCTGCACCGACCTTGCCTTTGGCACCGGCATCACGGCCGGCCTTGCCGGCGTTGGTGACCTTGAAGAAGTCCATCAGCTGTTGCAGTTGCTCGGCCTGGCCGCTCATCTCTTCGGCTGTGGCGGCCAGCTCCTCGGCGGAGGAGGCGGACTGCTGGGTGATCTCGCTGAGCTGGGTCATGGCATCGCTGATCTGGTTGACGCCGGTGGTCTGTTCTTCCGAGGCGGCGGCGATCTCCTGTACCAGGTCGGAGGTCTTGGCGATGGAGGGCACCATCTGGCCCAGCAGGGTGCCGGCGCGTTCGGCGAGGGACACGCTGCTCTTGGCCACTTCGCTGATCTCCTGGGCGGCCACCTGGCTGCGCTCGGCCAGTTTGCGCACCTCGGCGGCGACCACCGCGAAGCCCTTGCCGTGCTCGCCGGCACGGGCAGCCTCGATGGCGGCGTTGAGGGCCAGCAGGTTGGTCTGGTAGGCGATGTCGTCGACGATGCTGATCTTGTCGGCGATGGTCTTCATGGCCGATACGGTGTCGCGCACGGCCTGGCCACCTTCATCGGCTTCACGGGCAGCCTTGCTGGCCATGCCGTCGGTGACCTTGGCGTTCTCGGTGTTCTGTGCGATGGAGGCGGACATCTGTTCCATCGAGGCGCTGGTTTCCTCCACCGAAGCCGCCTGTTCCGAGGCGCCCTGGCTCATGCTCTGGGCGGTGGCGGAGATCTGCTCCGAGGCACTGGTCAGCGCGTCGGCGTTGCTGCGCACCTCGCCGATGATCTGGCTGAGTTTCTCCACCATGGTCTTGATGGCCGCCAGCATGCTGCCGGTGTCGCCGGGCTTGGTCTCGACGGTGGCGGTCAGGTCGCCGGCAGCGATACGGCTGACCACGTCCGCAGCGTAGGCCGGTTCGCCGCCGAGCTGGCGTAGCAGATTACGAGTGATGAGGGCGCCGATCAGGCCAACTATCACCAGGGTGACGATGGAAACCATGATGGAAATCAGTGTGGCCTGTTTGAGAATGGCTTCGGCACGCTGGCTGCCTTCGGTAGCCATGCGGATGTTGTAGTCACGGTGCTTGCTCAGTGCGGTTCGCGTTGTTTCGATGGAGTTGTTCTGGAGCTCGATCATGGCGTCTCGGGCCTGCTCGTTCTTGTTGGCGCGAGACAGCGCCAGAATCGCTTCCGCTTTCTGCATGAGTTCCGAGATGAGCTCGTTGTCCATGTCGAAGAGTTGCTGGTCCTCGGCATTGACGATCGTTTTTTCATAGTCGGCAATGGCCGTCATCAATGCTGCCTGGTCGGCTTTGATCTTGGCCTCGATCCGTTCCATGTCCTTGTCGTCGGTTGTCAGGATGTGGGCATAGATGTGCTGGGTCTTGGCATCGACCGCATTGCGCAACTCGCTCAACGCTTCGATAGCGGGTACCGAGTTGACATTGGCAAAGTTTGCGGCGGTGTAGACCTGGTTCATCTGCTGGTAGCCGACCCCCGAGAGCAGGAGGATGCCGAGCAGGGCGGACATCACCAGGAGGATCATTTTCTTGCTGATGGTCATTCTCAGGGCTCCTGTGCGCGTCTGCGCAATCAGACGAGGGACAGTCGGGAGGTGTTGCGCTGGCCGGCCAGCGCGGCGATCTGGTCGACGTTCAGCACCTGCTCCATGCGCAGCAGGGTGAGAAAGCGTTCGTCCACACGGGCGAGGTCTTCGATGTACTCCGGGGGCACGCGGCTGCCGAAGGCGGGGGCCTGGCGCAGGGCAAGCGGCTCGATCTCCGCTACCGCAGTGACGGCGTCCACCAGGGCGCCCATCAACTGGGCCTCGTCACCGTCCTGCAGCTCGACGATGACGATGCAGGTGCGTGCGCCCAGTTCGGTGCTGCCGAGGCCGAAGCGTTCGGCGAGATCGATGATCGGCACCACGGCGCCGCGCAGGTTGATCACACCACGCACCAGCGGCGGCATCATCGGCACCTGGGTGATGGCGTGGAACTCGAGGATCTCCCGCACGTAGCGGGTGGCGACGCCGAACAGGTCGCGGCCGACCCGGAAGGTCAGGTACTGGCGTTGCTCTTCGCCTGATTGCAATGCGAGGTCGAGGTTCATGGTGTTCAGCTCCCGAAGCGGACGAAACCGCCATCCTGGTCACCGCCTTGGAACGAGGAGGTGCTGCGGTGCGGCAGCGTTGCCGAGGGGTGGGCACGTGAGCGGCTGTTTGCCTCGTTCGAGCTGCTCAGTTGGAAGAACTGCATCAGGTCCTGCAGATTGGTCGATTGCACGGTCATCTCCTCGGAGGTGGCCGCCAACTCCTCGGAGGCGGCAGCGTTCTGCTGGGTGATGTCGCTGAGCTGGGTCATGGCATCGCTGATCTGGTTGACGCCGGTGGTCTGCTCCTCCGAGGCTGCCGCGATTTCCTGCACCAGGTCGGAGGTCTTGGTGATGGAGGGCAGCATCTGGTCCAGCAGGGTGCCGGCGCGTTCGGCCAGGGAGACGCTGCTCTTGGCCACTTCGCTGATCTCCTGGGCCGCCACCTGGCTGCGTTCGGCCAGCTTGCGCACCTCGGCGGCCACTACCGCGAAGCCCTTGCCATGCTCGCCGGCTCGGGCGGCCTCGATGGCGGCGTTGAGTGCCAGCAGGTTGGTCTGGTAGGCGATGTCGTCGACGATGCTGATCTTGTCGGCGATGGTCTTCATGGCCGATACGGTCTCGCGAACGGCTTGACCTCCTTCGTTGGCTTCCCGAGCGGCCTTACCGGCCATGGCGTCGGTGACCTTGGCGTTCTCGGTGTTCTGCGCGATGGAGGCGGACATCTGCTCCATGGCGGTGCTGGTCTCCTCCACCGAAGCGGCCTGGGTGGAGGCGGCCTGGCTCAGGTTCTGCGCGGTGGCGGAGATTTCTTCTGCGGCACTGCTGAGCATGCTGGTGGACTGGTGCACCTGGCCGATCACGTCGGCGAGCTTGCGCACGGTGGCGTTGAGCGACTGCTGCAGTTCGTCGAGGTGGCCGTTGTAGCGTCCGCCCATGGTGCGGGTCAGGTCGCCATCGGCCAGGCCCTCGATGACGCTCATGGCTGCACGCAGCGGGGCGATGATGGCCTCCAGCGTGTCATTGATGCCGTTGACGATGCGGCGGAAGTCCCCTTGGTGCCGGCCGGCATCGGCACGGGTATCGAGGCGCCCGTCCAGGGCGGCCTGGCTGAGCATCTGGGTGTCTTCGATCAGTGCCTGGATGTTGCGGCGCAGGGTTTCGATGTTGTCGTTGATGAAGGCTTTCTTGCCAGGGAACTGCTCAAGGGGCGCGGTGAGGTCGCCTTCGCTGAAGGCCTTGACGCAGGCCATCGCTTTCTTCTTCACGCTGATGTGGCCGGCGACCATGGCGTTGATGCCGCGGGCAATCTCCCCGTAGCTGCCCTGGAAGCGCGAGGCGTCGATCACCACGTCGATGTCGCCCTTGTCGTGCTCGTCGGACATGTGGCGCATCTCGTCCATCAGGCCGGTGATGTTGCGGCGCAGGGTTTCGATGGTGTCGTTGATGAAGGCTTTCTTGCCGGGGAACTGCTCCAACTTCGCAGTGAGATCGCCCTCGCTGAACGCCTTGACGCAGGCCATGGCCTTTTTCTTCACGCTGATGTGGCCGGCGACCATGGCGTTGATGCCGCGGGCAATTTCCCCGTAGCTGCCCTGGAAGCGCGAGGCGTCGATCACCACATCGATATCGCCCTTGTCGTGCTCGTCGGACATGTGGCGCATTTCGCTGATGAGCTGGCCGAGCGTCTCCGTCATGGTCTTGATGGCGGCGAGCATGCTGCTGGTATCGCCAGGCCGAGTGTTCACGATGGTAGTCAGGTCACCAGCAGTGATGCGGCTGACCACGTCCATGGCGTAGGCCGGTTCGCCTCCGAGCTGGCGCAGCAGGTTACGAGTGATGAGGGCGCCGATAAGGCCGACCACCACCAGGGTGATGAGGGGGATCACGATGGAAATCACAGTGGCGTGCTTGAGGATGGTTTCGGCTCGCTGTCCTTCGGCTTTGGCCATCTTCACCTTGTAGTCGCTGTGATTTTCGAGCTGCTCGAGGAGCGGCTTCACAGAGTTCTCGATCAGGCTGGTCATGGCGTCCCGAGCCTCTTCGCCCCGGTTGTTGCTAGACATTTCCAGTACGCTCTTCATCCCCTTCTTGAGTTCGGTGATCATCTTGCGGTCAGCATCCAGCCGTTGCCGGTCCTCGTCGCTGGCCAGCAGTTTGGCGTAATCGTCGATGGAGGACTTTACATAGCCGTGGTGGGCCTCTATGGCTGCTTCGATATCTGCCTTGGCGGTGGCGTCGGTGTTGAGGATGTGGCTGAAGTCCAACTGGATTTGAGTGTTCACGGCGCTGCGTATCTTCTCCAGGGCGACGATGCTTGGCACCGAATTGACATTGGCGAAGTTGGCAGCGGTGTAGACCTGGCTCATCTGCTGGTAGCCAACCCCAGCGATCAGGAGGATGCCGAGCAGAGCGGACATCACCATTAGGGTCATTTTCTTGCTGATGGTCATTTGAAGGACTCCTGTACGGGGCTGAGCAATCAGACGAGAGACACTTGGGGGAGGGGGCGCTGGTCAGTCAGCGCGGCGATCTGGGCGATGCTCGGTGCCTGCTCCAGTTGCAGCAGGGTGAGGGCGCGCCTGTCCACACGGGCCAGGTCCTCGATGTATTCCGGAAGCGCTCGGCTGACGGGGGCGGTCAGCGCTGCGACATGGATTGTGAGATTCATTGCAGAGCACTCCTCGATGGGGTGGACTGGCCAGCGGTGTATGCGCTGCCAGGTTGCGTGAACTGGGCGAGCAGGCCGGGGATGTCGAGGATCAGTGCCACCGCGCCGCTGCCGAGGATGGTGAAGCCGGACAGCGACGGGACCTGGCCGAATACCTTGCCGAGGGGCTTGATGACGGTCTGGAACTCGCCGTGGAGCTGGTCCACCACCAGGCCGGCGCGGACCCCGGCGTAACTGACCACCACCACGTTCTCCCTGCGGGGCCGCAGGCTGGCTTCCTCGAACAGGTTGCGCAGGCGGATGAAGGGCAGCACGTCACCGCGCAGGTCCAACTGCTCGAGGTCGTCCAGGTCGCTGCTGGGCAGCTCGATGCATTCCTCCACCATGTCCAGGGGCACCACGTAGCTGGAGCTACCGACGCTGATGAGGAAGCCGTCGATGATGGCCAGGGTCAGCGGCAGGCGGATGCGCACGCAGGTACCGGCGCCCAGTCGGCTGTCCAGCTCCACGGTGCCGCGCAGGGCGGTGATGTTGCGCTTGACCACGTCCATGCCAACGCCGCGGCCGGAGAGGTTGCTGATCTGGTCGGCGGTGGAGAAACCGGGCTCGAAGATCAGGTTGAAAGTGTCCTTGTCGGTCAGTTGCTGGCCTTCGGTGACCAGGCCCCGCTGCACGGCCTTGGCGAGAATCTTCTCGGGGTTTAGGCCACCACCGTCGTCGCTCACTTCGATGACGATGCCGCCGGCTTCGTGGTAGGCGTTCAGGCGCACCATGCCCTGCAGGGGCTTGCCGCTGGCGCGACGCTGCTCGGCCGGCTCGATGCCGTGGTCCATGGCGTTGCGCACCAGGTGGGTGAGCGGGTCGCCGATCTTCTCCACCACGGTCTTGTCCAGCTCGGTGTCGCCACCGCTGATGCGCAGGACGATGTCCTTGCCCAGCTCCTTGGAGACGTCGCGCACCACCCGCTGGAAGCGGTTGAAGGTGGCGCCGATCTGCACCATGCGCAGGGTCAGGGCGGAGTCGCGGACTTCCTCCACCAGGCGCGAGAGGGTCTCGGCGGATTCGCTCATGTTCACCAGGCCGCAGCCCTGGGCGAGCATGCGGGTATTGGCGCCGGCGATGATCAGCTCGCCCACCAGGTTGATCAGTTGGTCCAGTTTGCCGGCGTCGACGCGGATCAGGTTGGTGTCGCCGCTGGTACGGGCAGTTTCCTTGAGGGCCTTGCCGACCGCGGTGGTTTCGCTCGGCTCGGCGGCCAGCGTTTCTGCCTGCGTGGCGTCGGACATCTCGGCCGGACGCAGGGCGTCCAGGCTGGCCAGTTCGGCCTCGCTGAGGGTGCCGCAGCGCAGCAGGCGCTGGCGTTGGGTCTCGCCTTCATCGGCCTGCTCGGCCAGCAGTTCGGCGTAGCGGGCGAGGGGGGCGTTGGGGGGCAGGATGCGGATGCGGCCTTCCTCGCGGACGAAGTCGAAGGCGCCTTCGAGCACCGCCTGGTCGGCCTCGGTGGTGAAGGCCACTTCCAGGCCCAGGTAGCAGGCTTCGGGGTCGAGGGCCTCGAAGCTGGGCAGGTGGTCGAGCACCGGCTCGATGTGCAGCAGGTCGCCGAAGGTGGCCAGGTAGCGCAGGAAGGACACCGGGTCCATGCCGTCGCGCAGGCTGTCGGCACCGAAGCGCAGGGACAGGTGCCAGTGCTGGCTGGCGACGCCATCGCGGGGGGCGGCTGCGCATTCGGAGGGCGTTTCGGCAGTGACGGCCGGGGTGCCGTTCAGGTATTGGCTGAGGCGTTGCACCAGTTCGGCTTCGTGGATGCCCATGACCTCCGGCAGCTCAGCCAGGTCTCGGCCCTCGGCGAGGTGGTTGACCAGGCCGGCCAGGTGGTCGCCCACCAGCAGCATCAGGGCGCTGAGGTCGGCACTGAACGGCAGTTCGCCGGCGCGGACGCGGTCCAGCACGCTCTCGGCGACATGGGTGAAGGCGACGATGGAGTCGAAGCCGAACAGCCCGGAGGAGCCCTTGATGGTGTGGGCGGCGCGGAAGATGGCGTTGATCAGTTCGGGGTCTTCCGGGGATTGCTCGATCTGCAGCAGGGCGTCTTCCATCTGCTGCAGCAGTTCCCGGCTTTCGGCGATGAAGGTGCCGATCACGCTGTCGAGGTTCATCAGTGCAGCCCTCCGATGGGGAGCAGGTCACGCAGGCCGCTCAATTGCAGGATCTCGGTCATGGCCGGGCTGGCCCCTTCGAGGCTGAGGTTGACGTGTTGGCGCCGAGCCTCCTGGCAGGCCGCCAGCAGCAGCTGCAGGCCGGCGCAATCCACTTCCTCGATGGCGCTGAGGTCCAGGTGCAGGGCCACGGCCCCTTGCAGGGCGTTGGCCAGCAGCAGCTTGGTGTCGGCGGCGGTGTAGATGGTCAGCGCGCTGTCCAGGGTGAGGCGGCGGCTGCCATCGGCGGATTCCAGGGTGCTCATGGCGGTCTCCCTATCAGGGCAGGATCAGCTTGGAAACGGCCGTCAGCATCTGCGCCGGCTGGAACGGCTTGACCACCCAGGCCTTGGCCCCGGCGGCCTGGCCTTCGGACTTCATGGCATCGCCGGCCTCGGTGGTGAGCATGATCACGGGGGTGAACTTGTACGCCGCCAGCTGCTTGACGTTCTTCAGGAAGGTGAGGCCGTCCATGTTCGGCATGTTCACGTCGCTGATGATCAGGTGGACCTTGCGGCCGTCCAGCTTGGTCAGCGCGTCCTTGCCGTCGACGCCTTCGAGGACGTCGTAGCCGGCGTTTTTCAAGGTCATGCCCACTACCTGGCGGATGGAGGCGGAGTCGTCGACGATGAGAATGGTCTTGGCCATGGATCGGTCCTCAGAAGAAGGTGATGTCGGAAGCGGAATGGCTGGTGCCGGGAGTGCCCGAGCCGTTCTTGCGGCCCTGGTGAATGGCGTGCTGTTCGGGGGTGGTGTAGGTGCGGGAGAGTTCGTCGAGCCAGGAGCGGGCATCCACGTGGCGGGCATCGTCCTCCTCCAGGTGCTGGGCCAGGCGGCCGATGTCGTCGCGCATGTGGCCGAGCATCTGGCTGACCCGGTCCTGGAACTGCAGGGCCACCAGCACCTCGGAGATTTCTTCGCCGACCACGGCGTTGTCCTGGCGCAGGGCGTTGCCGTGTTCCATCAGGCGGGTGGCGCCGGAGCGGAACTGGGCGATCACCTGGCGGATCACCTGGCTGGCGTGCTCCAGGGTCCCGGCGTCGCGGGTGGCGTGTTCGTTGGAGACCTGCAGGGTGCGTTCGATGGCGCCGCTGACGGTCTCGATGGTGTCGCCGATGCGCTTGCCGGTTTCCTCGGAGAGGGTGGAGAGCTTGCGCACCTCATCGGCAACCACGGCGAAGCCGCGACCGGCCTCACCGGCGCGGGCGGCTTCGATGGCGGCGTTGAGGGCCAACAGGTTGGTCTGCTTGGCCACGTCGCCGACTTCCTTGGCCATGGTGCGCAGTTGGGCGGTGTAGCTGTTCAGCCGCTCCACCTCCTGCAGCAGGCTCTCCTTGCTGGAGAGCGCCAGGCGCAGTTGGCTGACGATGTCTTCCAGCTCCACCTCGCTCTGGGCCAGCAGGGTGACCAGGGCATCGCTGTCGGCCTGCATGCCGCTGGAGACGGCCTCGCTGATGCGGCCGGCGAGGCGGGCGAAGCGCTCGGAAAGGGCCTCGATGGCGGTCTGGGTCTGGTGGCGGGCGGATTCGATCTGCGCCGACCAGATCGGCGCGATGCTGACGCACAGCTCGGGCAGGCCCTGCACATGGCGCTCGGCCTCGATCCGGGCCCCTTCGGCCAGGGCCTCGTCGCGGGCCCGGTTGAGTGCCTGTTCATGGGTGGCCCCGCGCTGGGCGAGGACGACCCACATCAGCAGCGTGGGTGCCACGGCCGCCAGGGCCCAGACCGGGGAGGGGAACTGGCTGGCCGTCCAGAACAGCACCGCGCAACCGGCACCGCAGAGGGCGATGGGCAGCCAGGGGACGCTGGAAGTGGGGGTCGGGCTCGTCACGGTCACGCTCCTTCAGGACACGGGGCCCGCAGCGGCGATGCGTTGCGGGGTTGTGTCCAGCATGGGCGCGGGGCGCGATCGGCCCTATCGTCCTATCCCGGTGATGGCATCGGGACATCCTGCTTTTTTGTAGGGATTTCCCGAGGGGCCGCGTTACCGCAGTCCATGGGATGTGGCGAGGTCACGCACGACATCCCGGCATGTGGCGTCGCTGCTCAGGCCGTCAGCCCGTGGGTCATGGCGTACTTGATGATGTCGGCGTTGCAGGTGAAGCCCATTTTCTCCATCAGCCTCGTCTTGTGGGTGCTGACGGTCTTGTTGCTGATCACCAGTTGGTCGGCGATCTGGTTGACGCTGAGGCCCTGACCCAGCAGGCGGAGGATCTGGAACTCGCGGTCGGAAAGCTGTGCAGCAGTATCGTCCACGGGGTTGCTGCTGGCGAAGGCGAGTTGCTCGGCGATGCGCGGGTCCAGGTAGCGGCCGCCGCCGGCGACCCGGTGGATCGCGGCCAGGAGGGTTTCGGGGTTGTGGTCTTTGGTCAGGTAGCCGCTGGCCCCGGCACGCAGGGCGCGTTGGGCGATCTGCGCCTCGTTGTGCATGCTCAGCACCAGAATCGGCAGGCGTGGGTAGCGGCCGTGAACGCGGCTGATCAGGTCCTCGCCGCTGAGGCCGGGCATGCTCATGTCCAGTAGCAGCAGGTCGAATTCCCCCACCCGCAGCTGCTCCAGCACCTGGGCGCCGTTTTCCGCCTCGGCTGCCACCTGCAGGCGGGTGTCGAACTCGATCAGTTGCTTGAGGCCGCCGCGCATGATGGCGTGGTCGTCGGCAATGAGGATGCGGGTCATGAGGACTCCGTAGGCTCGTTGACGGGGAAGGTGGCTTGCACCGTGGTGCCCTGGCCCGGGTGGCTGAAGATCACCACTTCGCCGCCCAGGCTGGTGCCGCGTTCGCGCATGCCGGCCAGGCCCAGGGAGCGCTTGCCGACCTTGGTCGGGTCGAAGCCTTGGCCGTTGTCGGTGATGTCCAGCACGTAGCGGTCGTCGAGCCGCTCCAGGCTGATCACTGCACGGCTGGCACCGGAGTGACGGGCGATGTTGGTCAGCGCTTCCTGGACGATGCGGAAGGCGGTGGTGGCCTGGTTGTCGTCCAGGGTTGGGGCTCCGCTGTGGGCCACCAGTTCGCAGGTGATGTGGGCGTGGTGGCTGCGGAATTCGTCGATGAGCCATTCCAGGGCAGGGTAGAGGCCCATGTTGAGAGCAGAGGGGCGCAGGGTGGTGGCAATGGAGCGGACCACGCCGATGGTGCGGTCGCACAGCGCCATGAGCCGCTCCACGCCCTCGCCGAGCCCCGGTGCCTGCTCGCCGTGCCGCAGGCGCAGCAGGGAGATGCCCATGCGCAGGGCGGTGAGGTGCTGGCCGAGTTCGTCGTGGATTTCCCGGGCGATCAGCTTGCGCTCCTCCTCGCGGGCGCTTTCCCGGCGGCTGGACAGCTCGCGCAACTGGCGGTTGCTGGCGGCCAGGCGGCGCTCCGCCTTGCGGATACCGCTGATGTCGCGGGCCACCGAGATGACGCTGGTCACCTCGCCCTCGGCGTTGCGCTCCGGCACCAGTTGCATGAGGTAGTGAATCTGCCGGTCGGCGGGGCCGTCGATGCCGTGGATCAGCTCCTCCTCCATGGACTCGCCGGTGGCGGCCACCTCGCGCACCAGGTCGGCCATGATGTCGACCTGGGAGTTGTCGCCGAAGGCTTCTCGCGCCGGTCGGCCTCGGGCCTCCACCAGGGGCAGGCGACACAGCGCCTCGAGGGCTGGGTTGGCGTAGATGAGGCGGAAGTCGGGGGTCAGCCGGCCGATGGCATCGGGGGTGTTCTCGATCAGCGCGCGGAACTGCCGCTCGTTGCGCAGCAGGGCGTTGGCGATACGCCGCTGTTCGGTGAAGTCGTGGACCAGCGCCAGGCTGTAGGGGCGCTGGTTGTAGTGGAAATGGCTGAACTGGAGGGTGACGTAGCGCGGCGAGTCTTCGCCGGGCACCTGCAGTTCGCAGCTCAGTATCCGTTGGTTTTCCAACGCCTCCTGCAGGCTCTCGTCGTCGGCCAGCAGGTCCGCCAGTGTGCCGACCAGTGGCGCGAGAACCTGTGACAGGGACTGGCCCAGCAAGCGCTGGCGCGATTGTCCGGTGAGGCGACAGGCAGCCTCGTTGAGGTAGCGGATGTGCCGTTCGCCATCCAGCAGAAGCACCCCGTCGGCGGTGTAGTCCAGGGCGTAGCTCAGCAGGTACATCTGCTCGGCACGCTGACGGTGTCCCAGGGGCGGTTGCAGGCGCACCAGGTAGTGGGTGGGTTGGCCGTGATCGTCCTCGACCATGCGCAGGCTCAGGTGCAGCCAGTGGGGATTGGCAGCCGGTGAGGCCAGGCGCACTTCGCCACACTCCATGTCCTCATGCTGGCGCAGGGCACGGTCGAAGGCGCGGCGTACCGCATGGCGGTCGCGCGGGTGCAACAGGGTCTCCAGTGGCTCGCCAAGCAGGTCGGCACCGGGTCGCCCGAGCATCTCCACCAGGGCCCGGTTTACGTGCTGGATACGGCCGTCGAGTTCGAGCAGGACCAGGCCCACCGACGACGACTCGAATGCCCGGCGAAAGATGTCTCCCTCAGCGCTGTGGCCCATGACTCCCCCGATCACGTGCGATGCGACCGAAGGAGTATGGATCAGTGGCGAAATGCTGGCAGATTTTTGCTCAGGCCAACCACTCGCGCAGCAGCGACAGCGTCTGCTCCGGCGCCTCCAGGGGCGGCAGATGGCCGCACCCGGGGATGATCTCCAGGCGCGAGCCGGGTATGGCGGCGTGCATCAGGTAGGCTTCGGCGGGTGGGGTGATCAGGTCGTCGGCGCCCACCACGACCAGCGTGGGGAGTTGAAGACGGGGCAGCAGGTCGAGGGCGTCCTGGCGCTGGATGATCGCCTGCTGCTGGCGGATGAAACCCTCCCGTCCCACATCGCGGGCCATGGCGCGCACGGTGTCGGCCACCGGAGTGCCCAGGTGGCGGGGGTGGATCAGCCGGCGCAGCAACTGCGGGCTGACGCCGACGAAGCGGCCGTGGCGCGCCAGCTCCAGCAAGCCCTTGCGGTTGGCGGCGCGCTCGGGGCTGTCCGGGCTGGCCATGGTGTCCACCAGGGCCAGGCGGGTCACCCGCTCCTGGGCCTGGCGGAGGATTTCGAAGGCCACGTAGCCGCCCATGGAGAGAGCGCCCAGGGCGAAGCGTGGCGGCGCCTCGGCCAGCACCCGGCGGGCCATGGCGGGAATGCTGTCGTCACGGGTCAGGTCGGCGATGTGCACCGGCCGCTCCGCGCGCAGGGCATCGGCCTGATGGGCCCACAGGCGCGAGTCGTTGAGCAGGCCCGGCAGCAGGAGCAGGGCATCGGGTGAAGGGGTCATGCGGTACTCGATACGGCGGCCCGGCGGGGCCGGGCATCGATGGGTTCACGGGGTGGGCGGTTCGACGCCTTGTTCGCGGTAGATGGACACCACGTCGCCGTTGCGGCGCATGGCCTCCAGCTCGCGACCGAGGCGATCGTAGAGTGCCGCGTGGCCGCTGTCATACAGCTTCTGCGAAGCGGCGAAGCGGTTTTCCACGCGGATCGGCTCGCGCAGCCCGGCGTAGGTGTAGTCGCTGAAGCCGATGTTCTCGAAGGCGGTGTCGATGGCGGCCTTGTCCAGCACGGCGATGGTGTCGATGCGGCCGGCGCGGAACATGCGCACCAGGATGTCGTCGTCCACCGCCGGTTGCTTGTTGAGACTGGCGTCGGTGTCGAAACGCGGAAAGTACAGGGTGCTGCGCTTGATGCCGATGTGCAGCGGTGCCAGGTCTTCGTAACGCTCCAGCCGCTGAGTGGGGCGTATGGCGAAGAGAATGTACTTGTGCTGGGTGCCGATGCTCGGCAGGTAGTGCAGGTAGTGGTCGCGCTCCGGGTCGGGCAACACCCTGGGTACCAGGTCGATGCGCCCCTCACGCAGGTCCGCCAGGCTGCGTGCGAAGGGCGCGTAGCGCCATTCCAGGTGCAGGCCGGCGCGCTCGGCGGCCACCTCCAGCACCTTGACCAAGGGGCCGGTGGGGCGCCCGTCGATGCTCCAGATTTCGGGCGGGCGGTCGCGCAGGTCGACGCGCAGCGTGTCGGCTCCGGCCAGCGCAAACGCCGGGAGCAGCAGGATCAGGAAGGCAGAAAGGAATCGCATGGGACGTTCTTCTGTTATGGCCCGTGCCCGTCGAGGGGCGTGGATGCCGGAACTGTGGAGGTGAAATCGCAGGGGTGCAACCCGACTCCCGTAGGGGGGACCCCGGCCGCGGCAGCCCGGGGTCACACCGGGGGGCTGTAGGCCAGTAGCGCGCGCATCAGCGCCAGGTAGCGTCGGGCGCCGAGGCCGCTCGGGTTCGCCTTCAGCCAGACGATGTCGACGCCGATGCGCAGGTGGCTGCTCATGTTGTCGAAGCACACCGTGTGCAGCGCTCCACCGGCCACCAGCGGCGCCACCAGGGGTTCGGGCAGGTAGGCCCAGCCGACGCCGGCCTGCACCAGTTCCAGGGCGGCCAGGTGGTTGTCGCAGAGCCAGACCCGGTGCGCCAGGACGATCTGCGGGTCCGAGGCCGTGGGCGCGCCGCTGGCGACGATGATCTGCCGGCGCGCGGCCATCTCCCGCTCGTCCAGGGGGCTGGGGGCGAAGTCCGGAGCCGCCACGGCCACCAGCACCTGGCTGCCGGCTTCCTGGAAGGCTTCGCGCTCGTCGATGCCCGGCCGTTCGAACACCAGCGCCAGTTGCACTTCGCCGGCATGCAGCAGGCGGATGGCTTCGGCCTGGGGCGCCGAGCGCACCTCCACCTCCAGGGCCGGGAACTCCCGTGCCAGGCTGGCCAGCGGGCGGCTCCAGGGGCCGCTCTGCAGCTCCGGCGCCATGGCCAGGCTGAGCCGGCGCTCCAGCCCCTGGTGCAGTTGCAGGGCGTGGGCGTCCAGCAGGTTGAGCTGGCTGGCGGCCTGGCGGGCCTGGGGCTCCAGGGCCAGTGCCGCCTGGGTGGGCAGGGCCTTGCGGGTGGAGCGGTCGAACAGCACCAGGTCAAGCTCCGCCTCCAGTTGCGAGACGGCCATGCTCACCGCCGAGGGCACCCGCCCGAGCTGGCGCGCGGCGGCGGAGAACGAGCCGTGGTCGAGCACGGCGAGGAAGGTGCGCAGGGTGTCGCGGCTGAAGGCCATGGTTGTCAGTTCGGCTGATGACGGTCGTCTTTTTCTATCAGCGAAAGGGGCCTAGTTTCCAGCGCCATCACAACCAGCAGGAGCAGGACCATGGCAACCACAGGGTGGCAAGGGCAGGTGGCGCTGATCAGCGGCGCCGGAAGCGAGGCAGGCATCGGCCTGGCCATCGCCCGGCGGCTGGGCCAGGCGGGTGCACGCCTGGTGATCACCGCCAGCAGCGAGCGCATCGCCCAGCGGGTGGCCGAGCTGCGCGCCGAGGGGTTCGAGGTGGAAGGCCGCCCGGCGGACCTCACCGACGAAGCCCAGGTGGCGGAACTGGCGAGCTGGGCCGAAGCCCGCTGGGGCCGCATCGACGTCCTCGTCAACAACGCCGGCATGGCCATGCAGGGCAGCCCGGAGCCCTTCGCCACAGTCGCGGAGATGGACCTGGCGACCTGGAATCTGTCCCTGGCGCGCAACCTCACCACCGCCTTCCTGCTCACCCGTGCCGTGCTGCCGGGCATGCAGGCACGGGGTTACGGGCGCATCGTGCAGATCAGCTCCACCACCGGCACCCGTGGCAGCAACCCCGGCGAGGCGGCCTACAGCGCGGCCAAGGCCGCCATGGTGGGGATGAACATGGGGTTGGCGCTGGAAGTGGCGCGCCACGGCATCACCGTCAACAGCGTGGCCCCTGGCTGGATCGCCACCGCGTCCAGCACCGAGGAGGAGCGCCATGCCGCCGGCTACGTGCCGGTGGGGCGTGCCGGCCGGCCGGAGGAAGTGGCGGCGGCCGTGGCCTTCCTGGCCTCCCCCGAAGCCAGCTACATCACCGGCGAGCTGCTGGTGGTGGATGGCGGCAACTGCCTGATCGAAAACAAGGCCCCCTGAGGAGCACCGCATGAACAGCATCATCATCACCGGCGCCGCCGGAGGCTTGGGGCGCAGCCTGGTGAGGCGCTTCCACCAGACCGGCTGGAACGTACTGGCCACCGACGTGGACGCCGTTGGCCTGGAGCAGGTGCGCGAGGCGTTCCCCGGCTGTGCCATCGCCGTCGCCGACATCCGTCGCCCGGACAACTGCGAGGCGGTGGTCGCGGCCGCGATCAGCGCCTTTGGTCGGCTGGATGCGCTGGTCAACGCCGCCGGCATCTGGCGCGAAGGCCCGGTGGAGCACTTCAGCGAGGCGGACTTCGATCTGGTGCTGGGGGTGAACCTCAAGGCCGTGTTCTTCATGTGCAAGGCGGCCATCCCGCACCTGCGCGCCACCCACGGCAGCATCGTCAACATCTCCAGCGATGCCGGGCGCCAGGGCAACCGCAACGCCGCCGCCTACTGCGCCAGCAAGGGCGGGGTGGCGCTGCTGACCAAGACCCTGGCCCTGGACCTGGCCCCCGACGGCGTGCGCTGCAACGCGGTATCCCCCGGCGACATCGTGACCCCGATGCTGACCTTCCAGGCCGAGCGCTATGGCAACGGCGACCCCGACGGCTATTACCGCGAGTTGCTGGCCAAGTACCCCCAGGGCGAACAGGCGCGCTTCATCCAGCCGGAGGAAGTGGCCGAGCTGTGCCATTTCCTCTGCCAGCCCCTGGCGCGCTCCATCACCGGGGCGGACCTGGCCATCGACTGCGGGCTGTCGGCCGGCAACTGAGGGGAGCGGTCCGGGCATTTTCCTCGGGATGGCCTATCACTAATGGGGGGCTTCGCCTGGCCCCGCGAGCGCTGACCGTCGTGAGCGCCGAAATGATGACTCTCCCTTGAGGAACACCTGCATGAACCCGATCCGCACGCTGCTCCCCGTTGTCCTCGCCGTGGGTATCGCCCTCGGTGGTTGCACCAGCAAGACCGTGAGCGAGGGCCAGTATTCCGGTTTCCTCTCCAGTTACGACGGCCTGGAGAGCGCGCGTTCCGCCTCCGGGGTGCCGGTGATGCGCTGGATGGACCCCGGCTTCGAACTGTCCCGCTACGACAGCCTGGTGCTGCAACCGCTGGGCTTCTACCCGCAACCCAAGCCCGATGCACGGGTCGATCAGGCTACCCTGGATGCCGTGCTGGCCCGTGCCAACCAGCAGATGGCTGCCGTTCTGGCCCAGCGCCTGCCGCTGGTCAGCCCCGAGCAGGCCGGCCCGCGCACCCTGGTGTTCCGTGGCGCTATCACCGGCGTTGCTGCCGAGAACCAGGGCCTGCGCCCCTACGAGGTGTTGCCGATCGCCCTGGTACTGGGGGGCGCCATGGCCGCCGCCGGCGAGCGGGACCAGAACACCGAACTGTTCCTGGAAGGCGAGTTGGTGGAGAACGCCACTGGCAAGTCCGTCATGCGGGTCGTGCGCAAGGGCTTTGGCAAGACCCTGAGCAACGACCGGCAGAAGGTCACCGCCGCCGACCTGGCCCCGGTGATCGACCAGCTCACCCGCGACGCCCTGCAGTTCCAGGCCGCCAAGACCGCGCCATAACGCCTCTGCCCGTCGGCTTCCCGGTGGAGCCGACGGGCTGTCTGCAACGCCTCAACCCGCAACACCGACGTCCGTTTCCAGGCGCGCCAGCAGCCACTTGCAGAAGCTGCGGGTGAGGGCATCGCCCTCGCTGTCACGGTGCACCAGCCAGCTCCAGTTCGGGCCGCGGACCTCGCGTGTCGACAACGCCACCAGCAGGCCCTGCTGGCGTACCCGGGCCGACAGCAGGCGGCTCACCAGGGCAATGCCCAGGCCCTGGACGGCGGCGTCCAGCAGCAGGCCGGGGTCGGAGAAGTTCAGGCCCTGGCTCTGTTGGCCCACATCCTCGCCGCCTTGTACCTGCCAGTGGCTCCAGTCCATTTCCCGTTCGCCATGCAGGGTGGTGCGCGCCGCTGTGGGCGTGGCCAGCAGTTGCGGATGGCAGGCCGGTTGCAGGCGGTCCTCCAGCAGCACGCGGAAGCTGCACTCGGCCTGGGCGCTGAGGTCGTCGCGCACGGCGATGTCGATGGTCTGGGTGGCCATGTCCGGGGTTTCGTCGGTGGTCAGCAGCCAGAGGTCCACCTCGGGGTGGTGCCGGTGGAAGTCCGCCAGGTTCGGCACGAGCCAGTGGCGGGCGAAGGCCGGCGTGGTGTTCACCACCAGTTGGTTGGGCTTGCGGTACTGGTCCAGCCGGCGGATGCCCACGGCCAGTTGCTGAAGCATCGACTGGGTGGTGCTGAGCAGGTCCAGGCCGGCGTCGGTGAGGGCCACGCTGCGCCCGTTGCGGAAGAACAGCGGCTGCTCCAGGTAGCTTTCCAGGCTGCGGATCTGCTGGCTGATGGCCGACTGGGTCAGGTGCAGCTCGTCCGCCGCCTTGTGGAAGCTGCCCAGCCGTGCGGCGGCTTCGAAGCCCCGCAGGGCGTTCAGGGGAGGCCAGTGCTTGAGCATGATTGATAAGCCTGTCTAATCAGATATATGGAAAAAGCATCGTTTGTTGGCCCGAATCATCGGGCCTAGCATGCAGCCCATCACCGCGGCCACGGTTTTCAGTGATAACAAATCTTTAACTGAAGGCACTTTGTATGCAACTCGACGATGCACGCGACGGCTGGTTCATGCCGGCGGAATGGGCGCCCCACGCCGCCACCTGGATGGCGTTTCCCCACAACCAGGCGCTCTGGGAGCACGGCTGGGGCGTGACCCTGGCGGACGTCCAGGACGACTTCGCCCGGGTGGCCAACGCCATTGCCCGCTTCGAGCCGGTGAAGCTGGTGGTGGACCCGTCCGCCGTGGAGCGGGCGCGGGCCTTGTGCGGGCCGAATGTGGAACTGGTGGTGATGGCCATCGACGACAGCTGGTGCCGCGACTCCGGCCCGAGCTTCGTGCTGCACCCGCGCCTGGGCGCCGCCGGCGTCAGCTGGCGCTTCAATGCCTGGGGCGGCAAGTCGGCCCACGGCCTGGACGCCACCCTGGGGGCGCGCATCCTGGCGGACCTGGGCCTGGACTGCCTCCATGCGCCGCTGGTGAACGAGGGCGGCGCGATCCATGTGGACGGGCAGGGCACGCTGATCACCACCGAGTCGGTGCTGCTCAACGCCAACCGCAACCCCGGCGTGAGCAAGGCCGAGATGGAGGCGCTGTTCGCCCGCCTGCTGGGGGTGCGCAAGACCATCTGGCTGCCGGGCGACCCGGACCACGTCACCGGCGACATGACCGACGGCCACGTGGACGGCGTCTGTGCCTTCGCCCGACCCGGCGCGCTGCTGGTGGACGCCACCCGCGACAGCGGCTCGGTGTACGCCGACGTGGTGCGGGAGAACCGCCGTGCACTGGAGCTGGCCACCGATGCCCGGGGCCGTCGTTTCGAGATGCTGGAGCTTTTCGAGGCCACCGACGCGGTGGACACCGAGGCCGAGGTGTTCTGCGCCTCCTACACCAACTTCTACATCGCCAACGGCGCCATCATCATGCCGGCCTACGGCATTGCTGCGGACGACGAAGCGGCTGCCACGCTGCGCCTGGCGTTCCCCGGCCGCGAAGTGGTGCCGGTGCGCATCAACCACCTGGCCCATGGCGGCGGCGGGGTGCACTGCATCACCCAGCAGCAGCCGGCCTGGCCGGTGGAGGGTTGAGCCCATGAGCCTCCTCACTGTTGCCACTACGCAATTCGCCTGCAGCTGGGACCTGGCGCGCAACCTGGACCGGGCCGAAGCGCTGGTGCGCGAAGCGGCCGCCCAGGGCGCCCGGCTGATCCTGCTGCAGGAGCTGTTCGCCACCCCGTACTTCTGCATCGAACAGGACCACCGCCACCTGGCCCTGGCCCAGGAATACGGGCGCAGCCCGATCCTCGCGCGCTTCGCCGACCTTGCCCGGGAGCTGGGCGTGGTGCTGCCGCTGAGCTGGTTCGAGCGGGCCGGCAACGCCTACTTCAACGCCCTCAGCGTGGCCGATGCCGACGGCCGCCTGCTGGGTGTCTACCGCAAGACCCACATCCCCAACGCCATCGGCTACCAGGAGAAGGAGTACTTCAGCCCCGGCGACACCGGCTTCCGCGTCTGGGATACCGCCCATGGGCGCATCGGCACCGGCATCTGCTGGGACCAGTGGTTCCCCGAGACCGCGCGCTGCCTGGCGCTGATGGGCGCCGAGGTGCTGCTGTTCCCCACGGCCATCGGCTCTGAGCCGGGGGCGGCCGGGCTGGACTCTCGCGACCATTGGCAGCTGACCCAGCGTGGCCACGCGGCCGCCAACATCCTCCCAGTGATCGCCGCCAACCGCGTCGGCGAGGAAGTGGCCGGCAGCGACGCCGACCTGCGCATGCGCTTCTACGGCTCGTCCTTCATCACCGACCACAAGGGCCGCCTGCTGGCCGAGGCGGACCGTGAATCCGAAGGCGTGTGGGTGCAGGCGCTGGACCTCCCGGCCATGGCCGAGGAGCGCCTCACCTGGGGCGTCTACCGCGACCGCCGACCGGAAATGTACCGCCCGCTGCTGGGCCTGGACGGGCGCCACACCCACTGCCACTGGCACCCCACGGAGGCCGGCCGATGAACCTGGGCAGATCCCTGCTGGTCCTGGCCCTCGGGCTCGGCCTGGGCAGCGCGCACGCCGAGGAGAAGCTGCTGCGCCTCTACAACTGGGCGGACTACTTCGCCCCCGACACCCTGGAAGCCTTCACCCGCGAGACCGGCATCCGCGTCATCTACGACGTGATGGACAGCAGCGAGACACTGGAGGCCAAGATGATGTCCGGCCACAGCGGCTACGACCTGATCTTCCCCGGCGATACCGTGGCCGAGCGGCTGATGCGCGCCGGTGCGCTGCAGCCGCTGGACCCGGCCAGGCTGGAGCACCTGGACGAGATCGAGCCCGGCCTCAAGACCCTGCAGACCCGCTACCCGTACTCGCGCCATGCCACCGTGCCTTACACCTGGGGCACCATCGGCCTCACCTACAACCAGGCGCAGATCGACGCGCGCCTGCCCGGTGCACCGGTCAACAGTCTGGACATGCTGTTCAAGCCCGAGCTGGCCGCGCGCTTCGCCGATTGCGGCATCTCCCTCATCGACTCCCCCGACGAGGTGCTGGCAGTGGTGCTCAACTACCTGGGGCACGACCCGCGCAGCGCACGGCCGGAGGACCTGGCCGAGGCCGTGGCGCTGCTCAAGGGCATCAAGCCCTACATCCGCAAGTTCCAGTCACAGCCGGTCACCCAACTGGTCAACGGCGACATCTGCCTGTCCCTCGGCTACAGCGGCGACATGACCCAGGCCCAGCGCAGCGCCGACGAGGCCGGCAAGGCCGTGCGCTTCCAGTACCGGGTGCCCCGCGAAGGCACCACTGTGTGGATGGACACCATGGCCATTCCCGCCGACGCCATGCACCCGGAGTACGCCTACGCGCTGATCAACTTCCTCATGCGCCCCGAGCGCATGGCAGCCATCAGCAATGCCACCGGCTACCCGACCTCCAGCGCGGCGGCGCGGCCCCTGGTGGCCGAGGACATGCGCAACAACCCGGACATCTACGTCGACGCGGCCACCTACCAGCGGCTGATTCCCGGCAAGGACATCCCCCAGCGGGACATGCGCGCGCGGATGCGTGCCTGGACCACCTTCAAGACCGCCCGGTCCCCGTGACCGCCCGTTGAACGGAGCACGTGCAATGACGACACGACGCGATTTCATGAAACACATGATGCTGGCCAGCGGGCTCGGTGCAGCGGCCACCCTGGGCCTGGGGTTCGGCGCGGCGCGGGTGCCGGCGGCGCTGGCCGCCAGCTGGTACATGCCCGGCGAGCACCACCGCCAGGAGCGGGTGATCATCGCCTACGCCGCATCCCCCGCCATCTGGGAGGACTGGGCCGGCGCGGTGAACGCCACCCTGGGCAAGCTGGCCCGCACCATTGCCAAGTACCAGCCGGTCACCGTGCTGCACCGCCCCGGCCAACTGGCCCAGGCGCGCAGTGCCTGCGGCACGGTCAACGTCGAGTACCTGCCGGTGGCGCTGGATGACGTGTGGGTGCGCGACTACGGCGGCTGCTTCGTGACGGACGGTGCCGGCGGCCTGGGGCTGGTGGACTTCAACTTCAACGGTTGGGGGCGCAAGCAGGCGGCCGGCAATGACACCCACGTCGCCGACCTTCTCAGCGAGGAGATGGAGGCCAGCTACCTGCGCAGCGCGCTGGTGGGCGAGGGCGGCGGTATCGAAGTGGACGGCGCCGGCACGGCGATCCTCACCGAGAGCTGCTGGATCAACGGCAACCGCAACCCGGGGCTGGGCAAGGCACAGATCGAGGCGGAGCTGAAGGCCAACCTCGGGCTGCGCAAGATCATCTGGCTGCCCGGCATCAAGGACAAGGACATCACCGACGCCCACGTGGACTTCTACGCGCGCTTCGTGGAGCCGGGCGTGGTCATCGCCAACCTGGACAACGATCCCAAGTCCTACGACTACGCGGTGACCCGCCGCCACCTGGAGATCCTCAAGGCGGCCACCGACGCCGATGGCCGTCGCCTGGTGGTGCACACGCTGCCGCCGCCGCTGAAGGTGCGCAGCAATGCGTACACCCGGGGCAACCCGGACTTCGCCCCTGGCTACATCAACTTCCTGCTGCTCAACGGTGCGGTGATCGCCCCGCAGTTCGGCGATGCGGCGGCGGACGCCTACTGCAAGTCGCTGCTGACCCGGCTCTACCCGGGGCGGGTGGTGGAGCAGTTGAACATCGACCCGATCGCCGCCGGGGGTGGTGGCATCCACTGCGTGACCAAGCATCTGCCACAGGTCTGAGGGCAGGTGCAACCCGGCGTGATGGCCGGGTGCTACCCACAGAAACGGTGGATGACGCTGTGGATAAGCGGTTGACCGACGACCTCGGCGCCCGGCAGGCGGGGCCTGTGCCGGGCTGGTGGTTTTATGAACGGTGGGTGTGCACAAGATTGCTGGGCGGGAAGCCCGTGCGCGCCGGGTTGCACCGGCGCGCACGGTGTTTCAGCGCTTGCGCTGCCGTGGGCGCAAGCGGCGCCAGCCGATCACCACGCCGCTGAGGCAGATCGCCAGGCCACCGAGGCTGAAGCCGATGACCAGCGCCTCGCGCAGCAGGGGCCGCTCCAGCAGCGGGGGCCAGTCCCAGCTGTGCAGCAGGTTGAATAGCCAGCGGCCGGCCCGGCGGTTGCCGTCCAGCACATCCAGCACCGCGCCGGTGTGCGGGTCCAGGTGGACCCAACTGTGGCCGTCGTCCTCGAACTGGAGTCGTAGCATCGGCAGGCGGCGGGGCTGGCCGCCGTACATGCTGGCATCACCGCGGGCGTAGTAGTACGCGTCGTAGTGCTGCAGCCATTCGGCGTGGGCCACCGGGATCGGCGCGGCCGCTTCCAGGGTGGCCTGGGGCAGCCGTTCCAGCGCCGCGCCGGTGCCGTCCTGGGGCAGCACGCGGCTGTTGCCCTGGGCATCCAGCGCGCTGAGGTAGGCGTGCCCGCCGAGCATCCGCCATTCCAGCTCCACCGGCGCCAGGCCCGATTGCTCCAGGCGCTGCAGGGCGTCCGCCAGGTCGCCTTGCAGTGTCGCCGCGCTGAGCGGAGCGCCCTGGAAGACTGCTGGCGTCAAGGCCGAGCGGCCTTCGGTGAGGTGCCAGGGGCGCATGGACATCAGCCCGCTGAAGACCCACAGCACCAGCAGGGTGCCGAACAGCAGCCCGCTGATGTGGTGCCAGCGACCGAACCCCGAGGGGTAGGGCGAGCGCGAGCCGCTGCGGTAGGGCTTGGAGAAGCGCCAGCGCAGCAGCCCGACCACCATGCCCAGCAGGGCCATCAGCGTGGCGGCGAGGGCGAGGTAGATGACGATGTTCGACCAGGCGCCATCCAGCCACCCGCCGCGCAGCGGGTACAGCCAGTGCAGCCAGGCCCCGAGCAGGTTCCAGGCCCGTTCGTGGGCGCTGGCGTCGCGCACCACTTCACCGGTGCGCGAGGACAGGTAGAGCTGGGTGCCGGCGGCATCGCGCAGTTGCACGCGGTGCAGGGGCCGGTCCCCGTCCAGGGCACGGCTGTGGCTCCAGAGGTCTTCGTCGACCAGCCCGAGGTGGCCCGCCTCGGCGCCGCCGAAGTGCCGGGCGATGCCCAGCGCTTCGGCGGAACCGACCCCGTCCAGCACCTGGCCGCTGCGGGCGTCCACCGCGCGGTTGCCGCTGGCGTAGCCGAGCAGGTAGCGCGGCTCACCCGCCACCTGGGCCAGGCGCAGGCTGCGCGGCGGCTCGCCGCCGGCCGCCTGCAGGGCCTGGGCCGGCGATACGCAGCCGGCACAGGCCAGCGGGGCCTGGTGCTGCAGGCGCTCGGCCTGGGTCAGCTTGGGGTAGCCGACGTAGAGCATGACGATGCCGGAGACGAACCACAGCGCCATGAACAGGCACAGCGCGATGCCCAGCCAGCGGTGCCAGAGGTAGAGGTGGCGTTTCATCACGGCCGCCTCAGAAACGCAGGTCCAGCGCTACTTCGAGGCTGCGCGGTTCACCCAGGTAGTACTGCGCGTTGCTCTGGTGGATGAAGCGCGCGTAGACCTCGTCGGTCAGGTTGCGCAGCCGCGCGCTGACCTTGGTGTTGGCGTCCAGTTGATGCTCCACGAAGGCGCCGTAGAGGGTGTAGGAGGGCACCCACTGGGTGTTGGCGTTGTTGGCGTACACCGCCGAGACGTAGCGCGCGTCCACGCCGGTGCGCCAGCCTTGTACCGGCTCCCAGGTGAGCCAGAGGTTGGCCAGGCGGTCGGGGATGTTCACCGGGGTCTTGCCCTTGCGCGAGACGTTGACGCCGCCGACGGTCTCGTTGAAGTCGTCGAAGCGGGCGTCCACCCAGGCGACGTTGCCTTCCAGGGTCCACTGCGGGGTGAAGCGGTAGGAGGCCGCCAGTTCCACGCCGTCGGAGGTCTGCTGGCCGGCCTGGACGGTGCCGTTGGGGTTGTTGACGTCGCTGATGGGGAAGTCCTTGCGGACGATCCGGTAGGCGGCGACGGTGGCGCTGCCACGGCCTTCGTCGAAGTCCAGCTTGCTGCCCACTTCCAGTTGCTTGCCGGTGCTCAGGTCGTAGTCGCGCACCTGGGTGAAGGAGGCGCCGGTGAGGGTGCCGCCCGGCGGCTCGGCCGAGGTGCTGTATTGCACGTAGAGGTTGGCGTCGGAGGTGAACTGCCAGACCAGCCCGGCACGCCCGGTGATGGCGTCCCAGCGGCGCTCGAAGGAGGACGGCGCGTTGGCGCTGACGGTGCCGTGGTTGGTGGCGTCCAGCTCGATGTGGTCGTAGCGCAGGGCGGTGATCAGCGAGAAGCTGTCGGTCAACTGCTGGCGGTTTTCGGCGAAGCCGGAGGTGGTGCGCACCTCGTTGCTGCGGGCCTTGACCAGCCCGCTGGCCATGCCGGGGATCTCGTCGAAGCTGCCGGGGTTTGGGTTGCCGGGGGTGACGATGTCGACGGTGCCGCTGCTGGAGCGCGGGTAGACGCTCTGCTGGTTGACGCTGTAGTCGAGGCCGAAGGCCCAGTCGCTGACGCGGCCGAACAGCTCGCCCTTGTGCAGCAGCTCCAGGCGGTTGCCGTTGAGCTCCTGGTCGTGGCGCTGCAGGTAGGCGCCGCTGCGGACGATGTTGCCGGCGGCGTTGTACTTGTAGACCTCGAGGTTGCGGTAATCGCGCTGGCCTTCGTAGTGGTAGAAGGTGTTGCGCAGGCTGGTGGCGTCATCCACCTGGTAGTCGGTGATGGAGCGCAGCCAGCGGGTGCGCTGCTCGTAGCGGCCGTCGTCGACGTTGTAGTTGCTGAAGCGGTCGTGGCGGTCGATCTTCAGCTCGCCGGTGCGGTTGGCGTTGAGCGTCGGTGCGCCCCAGTAGGGGCTGTCTTCCTTCTCTTCCAGGTACTCCACCGCCAGGGTGTGGGAGAGGCGGTCGGTGAGGTCGCTGAGCAGGGAGAAGGCGACGTTGCTGGCGCCGCGCTCCTGGCGGTCGATGTAGCCGTTGCTGTCGTTGCGGCTGAAGTCCAGGCGCGCGTAATGACGCGGGCCGGGGCCATCGTTGAGGGCGCGGTTGATGCCGATGGAGGTTTCCCGGTCATCGAAGCGGGCGTAGCGGATGCGCGCTTCGCCGCTGTCCTCGCGGCTGGCCAGGCGGGTGATGTAGTTGAGGCTGCCGCCCACCGAGCCGCTGCCGTGGAGGAAGGAGGAGGGGCCGCCGACCAGCTCGACGCGGTCGTAGATCCAGGCGTCCACCGGGCGGTTGGCGGCGCTGTACTGCAGGCTGATGCCGTTGAACAGCTGGTTGACCTGGGCGCCGTTGAAGCCGCGGTAGGCGACGTAGCCACCCCAGCCGGGCGGGGCGGAGGCGTTGACGCCGGGCAGGGCGTTGGCCACGTCGAGGAAGTTGCGCGCGCCGATGCGGTCGATCTTCTCGCGGTCGGCCACCGCCACCGAGGCGGGGTTCTCCCGCAGGCTCAGGCCCAGGCGCGAGGTGCCGGGGGATTGGCTGTCCAGGTCCAGGCCGGGTTGCTTCTCGGCGTCGGCGTTGACGGTGCTGGTGGGCAGTTCGAGGGCGTCGTGCTTCTTTTCAGCGGCGTAGGCGAGGTTGCAGGCGCAGATCGCCAGCGCCAGGCAGGTGTACTTCGGGGTCATGGAGACTCTTTCCTTGCAAGCGTGCAGCAGCGAGCCGGCGCGTCAGGCGCCGGGGCGGTTCAGGCGGGCAGGAAAAGGGCAGGGGAGGCGCGGGGATTGAGCGAGGGCCAGCGCTCGCGGGGCGGTGGCTGGGGGTGCTGGTTGGCGTCGAGGGTGACGCCGCGCGGGGCAATGCCCAGGTCGAGCTGCCAGGCGTCGCTGTTCAGTGCGACGGCGGCGGCGTAGGACGAGCACAGCGGGCAGGTGAACTGCATCGGCGCGTGGTCGCTGCCGTTGTCGTCGAGGCCGTCGGAGGCATCGTGACCGAGGCTGCAGTAGCCGCCGTCGAGACCGCTGAGCTCCAGGCCGCTCATCTGGCCATGGTGCAACCCGCAGGCGAACAGGCTGAACAGGACGCTCGCGTAGAGCAGCCAGGCGGTCAGTGTCCGGGTCGAGGGGGCGGGTTTCATGGGCGGCGACTTTATCAGTCGGCGGTGCTGGCGCGATACGGACGTGTCCGAAATTTCCCTGCCAAATGAAAGGCTTGGCCCTTTGCTTCATGGGGTGAAAGCGAGGCTGCGACCATTCGGGGCCTGCAGGTGTTCTGTGCGGGTCGTCATCACTGGATGGTCGCCGCTCCGTTATGCTGCGCGACCGATCACCGCAGGGCACCCCGGATGAGCGAGCCGACCCTCACCCCTTATCGCATCAGCGAGCAGGACTACCTGCGCAGCAGCCGCCTTGGCGGACGCTTGCGCACGCGCCACCGCAACCTGCTGCTGGCAGGTGTTTTCGTGCTGGTCGCCATGGCGTTGTATTCGCTGAAGGTCGGTGATCGGGCGACGGCCTATCCCCTGGTGGCCGGCATCGGTGGCGGGGGGCTGGTCGCGCTGGCCTTGCGCCTGCTGGTGCAACCCATGCTGATGCGCCGGCAGTACCGCCGCTACGCGCTGATGAAGCAGGAGCAGCGGGTTGGCTTCGCACCCGAAGGGCTGCACTTCCAGTCCGCCGTGGGCGAGGCGGTGGTCCATTGGGCCAACTTCCATGGCTGGCGGGAGAACGAGGCGTTCCTGGTGCTGTTCATCGCGCCCCGGGTCTTCTACGTGCTGCCCAAGCGGATCGCCGAGGCGGGCTTCCCCCTGGAGGCGCTGCGCAACGCCTTGGCTCGGGAAGTGGGGCCGTCCTGCTGAGGCGTGTTCGGGAATGGGGCCTGTGCACGGCCCTGCCGGGCCACTTGTGGGTAGAGTGGCCGTCCCTCGACATCACCACGGAAGGTCCATGAGCACGCCACGCATTCGCCTCTTCGCGGACAACGTCCATTTCGTCGACACCGATTTCCGACGCCCGCAACCCCTGGGCCCCGTCAACAGCACGCTGGGCAAGCTCATCCTCGCCGTGATCCTGGGCATGCTCGGGCTGTTCGTGCTGGGCTTATGGAGTGATCAGGAGTGGCTGGTGGCCCTGGGGCTGCTGGGTGCCGTGGTGGTGCCGCTCGTCATGCTGGGGGTGAGCAGTTGGCTGCACCCGCCGGCGCGCGAAGAGGCCTACTTTGACGCCGAGGGCCTGTTGCTGAAGCTTGTGCCGGCACGCGAGTCGGAGCCGGGGCGGGAGGTGCGTATCCCTTTCGCGACCCTGCAGGACCTGGTGATGGAGTCCAAGGTCAACCGCGAGGGCAGCCGCATCCACCAGTGGCGCCAGTACCGCATCCGCACCCATCAGGAAGGGGAGCGCCCCCACGTGATGATCAACACCTTCCGCCCGCTGCACCTGGTGCTCCAGGACCTGGAACGGATCAGCCAATTACCCGGTGCGGCTGAACTGCCGATACGCCTCGAACTGCCCCGGGACCAGCATGACGCGCTGATGCAGGTGGAGCGCTGAGGGTCAGCCGGCGGCGTCGGCCTGCCGCGCAGCGCGTTCGCTGACGAAGGCCTGGAACGCCTGCAGCGGCAGCGGGCGGCTGAACAGGTAGCCCTGGAACTGCAGGCAGCCGTTGTCGGCGAGAAAGCGCTGCTGCGCCTGGGTCTCCACGCCCTCGGCGATCACGCTCATGCCCATGCTCTGGCCCAGGGCGATGACGGTGCGCACGATGGTTTCGCTGCTGCTGTCGGTGAGCACGTCGCAGACGAAGGAGCGGTCGATCTTCAGCTTGTCCAGGGGCAGGCGCTTGAGGTGGCTGAGGGACGAGAAGCCGGTGCCGAAATCGTCGAGGGTGAAGCGCACGCCGTGTTCCACCAGGGCGGCCATCTTCCGCGACAGGTCCTCCATGTCCTGCACGATCAGGGTCTCGGTCAGCTCCAGTTCCAGGTTGCGCGCCTCGATTCCCGACTGCTGGATCAGCCCCAGCACGTCGTTGACGAAGGTGGCCTGGCGGAACTGGTTCTGGCTGATGTTCACCGCCAGGCGCAGCTCGCGGAACAGCGGGTTGGCCTTCCAGGTGGCCAGTTGGGCACAGGTTTCGTGCAACACCCACTGGCCGATGGGGATGATCAGCCCGGTCTTCTCGGCGTGGTCGATGAACTCGCCGGGCGCCAGCAGGCCGCGTTGCGGGTGCAGCCAGCGGATCAGCACCTCGGCGCCGAGCACGCGCCCCTGGATGTCCAGTTGCGGCTGGTAGTGCAGCACGAACTGCTGCTCCCGCAGGGCCGTGCGCAGGTCGCGGTCCAGCTCGGAGCGCTCGGCCGCATCGGTCTGCAGGATGTGCAGCAGCAGAAACAGCATCACCGCGGCGGCGATGCTCTGCACCCAGGAACCGACCACGCGCAGTTCGTCCGGCAGGCCGTAGCCCAGGCCCGGGCTCCAGGTGGTGGAGGCCATGAAGGTGAACAGCGCCAGGCAGAACAGCGAGACGCCATAGCGCAGCCACATCGGCTCGTCGCGGAAGGCCATCAGCGCGGCCACCGACACCGGCAGCAGGTAGAGATGGGACGCCCGTGGGGCAGCCGGGCTGGGCTCGTCCAGCACCAGGGTGGAAATGCTGATGACCACCACCAGCACGGCGAACAGCAGGAGGTTGGCGCTGCGCGCACGGTTGCGCAGGGTCAGGGCCAGCACGCCGAGCCCGCAGAGCACCAGCAGCAGGTCCATCGCCACGATCAGCCAGGCGCCACGCACCGCGAACACGACGCCCCAGAGCCCACCGATCACTAGCATCACCAGGCTGGCCAGCATCCGCATGCGCCGCTCGCGGCGTTGGCCGATCAAGGCCAGGTCGTGGGCAAGCCACAGCTGCTTCAGGCGTTTGAAAAAAGGCTGGGACGCGGGCATCGGCGGCTGAATACCTGGAGGGTCGGTATTCATTCTTGAGGAGGTTTGGCCGTTTGCAACCCGACGGCAAGCGAAACGGCAGCCTGTGTCGTGGATGGACAAGGGGAGCACGGCGTTCCGGGGTGCCGGTGCCAGGTGGGTGAGGGAGGGGTGCACAACAAGAACAAGGCCCGCCAAGGCGGGCCCGAGGTCCAGCGAGGGATGGTGTGTCAGAGCAGCGAGAGCGGGTAGCTCACGATCACACGGTTCTCGTCGAAGCGGTTGGTGTTGCCCCAGTCGCGGCGCTGGCTGGAGTTGCGCCATTTGACGGACAGGTTCTTCAAGGTGCCGGACTGGATGATGTACGCCAGCTCGCTCTCGCGACCCCATTCCTTGCCATCGGTCACGCTGCCGACATGGACGTTGCTGCCGTGGATGTAGCGGTTCATCAGGGTCAGGCCGGGCGCGCCGAGGGTGGCGAAATTGAAGTCGTGGCGCAGCTGCCAGGAACGCTCCCTGGCGTTGTCGTAGCTGGAGTTGTAGCTGTCGTTGGCCAGGGTGCCGCCGCTGGTGCCGTTGACGCGCATCCAGGCGTTGTCGCCGCTGAGCTTCTGCAGGCCCAGGTAGAAGGTGCTGCTGCCGTACTTGGCGGAGAGCAGGGCGGACCAGGTGCGGTTGTCGAGGTCGCCGGCCCGGGCGGAGCCGTCTTCCCGGCCGGTGAAGTAGCTGAGGTTGGCGCCCAGGGTCCAGTCGCCCAGAGGCTGGTTGTGCGCCACCTGCAGGTAGTTCTGGCGGTAGATGTCCTGCAGCTCGGCGTACCAGAGCCCGACCAGGGTGCGGTGCTCGTTGAAGCTGTATTCGCCGCCGGCGAAGCTGAAGCGGTCGGAGGTGAAGGCCGCCTTACCCATCAGGGACAGGTCTTCCATGCTGGCGTCGTTGCGCGGGCTGTTGCCGCGGAACTGGCCGCCGTAGAGGGTCAGCCCGGTGATCTCCCGGGAGGTCACCTGGGCGCCCTGGAAGGTCTGCGGCAGCGAGCGGCCATCGTCGGCGCGCAGGATCGGCAGCACCGGCATCCACTCGCCCACCTTCAGCTCGGTGTTGGCGGCCTTTAGCTTGCCGGCCACCGCCAGGCGGCCGAAGTCGTCGGCCGGGCGGCCGTCGTCGTGCACCGGCAGCAGTTGGGTGCCACGGGTGCCCTTGCCGCCATCGAGCTTGAGGGCGTACAGCCCGAGCACGTCGACCCCGAAGCCGACGGTGCCCTGGGTGAAGCCGGACTTGGCGTCGAGGATGAAGCCCTGGGTCCATTCCTCGGCCTGGTCCTGGGTGCTGGTGCCGACGAAATTGCGGTTCATATAGAAGTTGCGCAGGTTGAGCGTGGCGGTGCTGCCGTCGATGAATCCCGGGTTCTCGGCAGACTGGGCGGCCTGGCTGGCGAGGGCGCTGGCCAGGAGGGTGGTATGCAGGGCGTGGCGATGAGTGAGGGGCATGGTGGCCTCTGTCTTGTTGTTGTCGGGGCGCAGAACGCCCTTCGCGGCGTTGGCGAATGGGCGATGGGCGTGGAGCGGGTGATCAGGCCGGGCGCGGGCAGTGCAGTGCCGGGCAGGCGGCAGCGGGCTGGCGATCAGGGGCGCGAAGGCGTGGGAGGAAGCAGGTGGGGTGCATCGGGAGGACCTTTCTTGTCGTTATTGGGGTCGCCGGCGTCAGGGCCGGGCCTGGGCCGATAGTGGTTGCAGGCTGGGCGCCGTTCAATTCGTCGAAGGCGCTTGTGTTCGGTCAGCGAACGCAAAGTAACTGCTTCGTACATTTCTACGTAACGCTGCAGGTGTGTTCCAGGTTTCAGCATGGGGGCCGTGTCTTCTAGAATCGCCGTACCCGCATCCAGGACCCACGCCATGGCCGGTAGCCAGATCGAACGCGCCTTCAGTCTCCTTGAACGTCTCACCTCCGATCCCCAGGGGTTGGCGCTGCAGGCCCTCTCCGATGAGCTGCAGATCCCCAAGAGCGCAACCCACCGCATGCTGGCCGAGCTGATCCGCCTCGGCTACGTGCGGCAGAACCCCGACAACAGCCGTTACCAACTGTCCACGCGGCTGGTGGCCATGGCCTTCCGCCACCTGGCCAGCAGCGGGGCGGACATTGTCCAGCCGATCCTCGACCGCCTGGCCCGGGAGAGCGCCGAACTGGTGCGCCTGGGCGTGACCGAGGGCGGCCGGCTGACCTGGATCGCCAAGTCCCAGGGGGCTCGCTCCGGCCTGCGCTACGACCCGGACATGGGGCGGGACGCGCCGCTGTACTGCACCGCCTCGGGGCACGCCTGGCTGGCGGCCCTGAGCGACGCCGAGGCGCTGGCCCTGGTGGAGCGCCAGGGCATCGTCGACCCGGCCGGCTTCGGCCCCAACGCGCCGCGCTCGAACATCGAGCTGCTGGAGCGCCTGCGCTGCGCCCGTGAGCGCGGTTATGCCTGGGTGGTGGAAAGCTCCGCCGTGGGCATGTCGGCGATGGCCGCCGTGGTGCGCCACCCGGTCAATGGCCACGTCATCGGCGTGCTCAGCGTGGCCGGCCCGAGCGCCCGCCTGCCGGAAGTACGCATGCACGAATTGGCGCCGTACCTGCTGGCCGCTGCCGGTGAGTTGGCGGACGCGAGCCAGGCTTCCGAGCTGTTCATGTGAGGTCTCCTGCGTGTGCTGCCCGCTTCCGTAGATGGCTGTGGGGCTATTGCGTGAAAATGGAATTACGTTCTAAATATCGCGAATTCATTTTTGGAACACCTTTCAGCGAGGCGTGCGTGCTCACTCATTTCCCTGGCGACGGGTTGCACAGCCGGTTGTTCATGCGTGCCAGCTGACACCTTTCCGGCCGGAAGCTGCCCATGCCCGAGCGGGCTTGCTCCCTGGCCGACTTGAGGTTGCTGGGCGTTCTCCATTTCGGCTGTTGCGCCGCGCGTCCTGGCGAACCAGGCATCGGCGCGAACCCTGGCGCTGCTGGCCGGTCTCTGATCCATCGGCCTTTGCGCCGGTTCTCGAGGTTTCATGAGCGATCCGATTTCAACCGCTGTCAGCCAGCCCTTGCGCGGTGTGGCGCTGGTCCTGCTGGCGACCTTCCTGTTCGCCGGGCACGACGCGCTGTCCAAGCACCTGGGGGGTCTGTACCCGGTGGTGATGGTGGTGTGGGCGCGCTACCTGGTGCACAGCCTGCTGATGGCCGGGCTGTTCCTGCCCCGCGCCGGCCTGCGCGGGCTGCGCACCCAGCGACCGGTGCTGCAGGTGCTGCGGGCGCTGAGCCTGCTGAGCACCAGCCTGCTGTTCACCACCGGCCTGCAGTTCGTGCCGCTGGCTGAGGCCACCGCGGTGAACTTCCTGGCGCCGATCCTGGTGACGGCGCTTTCGGCACCGCTGCTGAAGGAACGGGTCAGCGCCGGTCAGTGGCTGGCGGTGGCGATGGGCTTCGTCGGCGTGGTGGTGATCGTGCACCCGGGCGGGGCGCTGTTCACCCCGGCGATCCTCTTCCCGCTGGGGTCGGCCCTGGGCTTCTGCGCTTATCAGTTGCTGACGCGCATCCTCTCGGCCCACGACAGCCCCACCACCAGCAACTTCCTCGCGGGGGTGTGCAACACCCTGGTGATGAGCCTGCTGGTGCCGTTCTTCTGGCAGGTGCCGAGCCTGTTCGACGGCTTGCTGCTGGTGGCCCTGGGCACGCTGGGCATGGCGGCGCACCTGTTCCTGACCCAGGCCTTCCGCCATGCGCCGGCAGCCTTGCTGGCGCCCTTCGGTTATTGCCAGATCGTGTTCGCCGGGCTGCTGGGCTACCTGCTGTATGCCCACGCGCCGGACCTGACCACTCTGGTGGGCATCGGCATCGTCTGCCTGAGTGGACTGGGGGCGGCCTGGCTGCAGCGCAGCCGCGGCTGAAGGTGGGGAGTGGAGCGTGCACAGCCTCGGGAAGGCCTGTGCGTGAAGGGGAAGCGGGGGCCGAGGCCCCCGCCGGTCAGTGTCCCGGGTCCTCCTCGTCCCGTTGCCCGCGCGGGCCGCGCAGGTGGTCGAAATAGAAGAGTACGAGGCCGAAGGCGACGATGATCGCCGAGACGGCCAGACCGAGATGAGCGTTCTGCATCATGGATTCCGTTTCCAATGGGTGCGGTGGGCTCAGGGCTGGTGGCGAGGGTGCGCCATTCGCCTGAGAAAGGCCAGCATGACGCCGCTCAGGAGGAGCATCCCGAACAGCAGGAGGGGGTAGGCGATCCACCAGGGCGCGCCGGCGGTCATCATGCTGAATTCCGACATGCCGCCGATGCTGGCCACCAGGTTGAGCGGCAGGAACACCACGTTGATCAGCGTCAGCTTGCGCAGCATGTCGTTGATGCCGTGGTTGGCCAGGCTGCCCCGTGCGTCCATCAGCGCGGCGAACACCGTGGAGTAGATCCGCGCCTGCTTGTAGCACTGCTCGTTCTCGATGATCAGGTCGTCCAGGGTCGCCAGGGCTGCCGCATCCAGTTGGTACTCGGTGGCGTGGTTGCGCAGGCGTACCAGTACGGTGGCGTTGCTCTGGATGGCGTTGAGGTAGTGGATGAGGCTTTCGCTGAGGTTGACCATCTGCATCAGGTGGCTGTTGTCCAGCGAGCGGTTGAAGCGGGCCTGCAGCTCGCGGGCCACCAGCTTGATGACCCGCAGGTGGCCGAGGTAGTGGTGGACGCTGCTGAACAGCATGTCCAGCAGCACGTCGCGTGGGCAGTTCAGGGCTCCACGCTGGCCGACCCCTTGCAGCAGCGAATCGCCGGCGGCGATCACCAGCAGCCGCGTCGGCTCCAGCAGCATGCCGAAGGCGCTCACTTCGAAGACCATGCCGTCCTGCCCGGTGCAGCGCTCCGGGCGCTTCCAGATCAGGAACAGCCGCTCGCCGTGGAATTCGATGCGCGACACCTCGTCGGGGTCCAGGGCCGAGTCCAGCGCGTGCTGGTCCAGTTGCCAGGTGCTGCGCAGGTGCTCGCGTTCGCCGGCATCGGGGTCGACGCACAGCAGCACGCTGGCGTCCGCTTCGGTGGTGCGCTGCAGGCGGCCGTCGCCCAGGCGGTAGGCATCGAGCATGGGCTCACCAGGCCTGGCCGCGACGGCGGAGGTCGAGGCGGCGGATGAACTCCTCCAGCACCAGAGCGTAGAGGTCGTCCTGCAGGTAGGCGTCCTCGATGCCGGCGTCCAGGTTGGGGTTGTCGTTCACCTCGATCACCACCACGCGGTCGCCGGCCTGCTTCAGGTCCACCCCGTAGAGGCCATCGCCGATCAGCCCGGCGGCCTGCAGGGCCAGGTCAACCACGGCACGGGGCGCCTCGTGCACCGGCAGGGTGCGGCACTCGCCGTTGATGTCGGCGCCCTTGGCCTTGTGGTTGTAGATCTGCCAGTGGCCTTTGGACATGAAGTACTGGCAGGCATACAGCGGCTTGCGGTTGAGGACGCCGATGCGCCAGTCGTACTCGGTGTAGCAGTACTCCTGGGCGAGCAGCAGCACCGAGTGCTCGAACAGCTCGCCGGCCGCGCGGCGCAGCTCGGCGGCGGAGGTCACCTTGATCACCCCGCGGGAGAAGCAGCCGTCGGGAATCTTCAGCACCAGGGGGAAGCCCAGGCGCTCGCCGACCTGCTCGATCTCGCCGAGCCGTTCGCGGTAGAGAATCTCGGTGGCGGGCATGCCCAGCCCGTGGCTGGCCAGCAGGTCGGCCAGGTAGACCTTGTTGGTGCAGCGCAGGATGGAGCTGGGGTCGTCCATCACCACCAGCCCTTCGCTCTCGGCCTTGCGGGCGAAGCGGTAGGTGTGGCTGTCGACGCTGGTGGTCTCGCGGATCAGCAGGGCGTCGTACTCGGCGAGCCGTGCATAGTCCTTGCGGCCGATCAGGTCCACGGCGATGCCCAGGCGCTCGCCCACCTCGACGAAGCGCTGCAGGGCCAGTGGGTTGGACGGCGGCAGCGCTTCGCCCGGGTCATGCAGGATGGCCAGGTCGTAACGGGCCTGGCCCTGGCGGCCTGGCGACGGGGCTTTCGGGTGCGCTTGCAGGTGAGCCGGCGTGGGCCACTGTTTCTCGAAGGCGTGCGCAGCGAGGACAAGCGCGCGGTGATGCGCTTGGTGCACGAGGTGTTTCTCGATGCCCTGGCCGGCACCGACGTGGAGCAGGTGGAGGCGCCCTGGGCGGAACTGGACGGCGGTCTGCGGGCCGGCGGGGTGCTGCTGGTGTTGATCAGCAGCTACCGGCTGACCCGTTCCAAGTCGCCGCACTGGGTGGTAGTCACCGGGTGCGACGAGGATTTCGTCTACCTGCATGACCCCGATGTCGACCACAGCCGGCAGCCCCTGGATTGCCAGCACCTGCCGGTGAGCCGGGAGGCGTTCGCCCGCATGAGCGCCTTCGGCCGCCACAAGCTGCGGGCTTCGGTGACGTTGTTCCGCCGCGAGGGCTCAGTCGCCGCAGAAGCGCAGCCGGGTGACGCGGTAGTCGATCATGCTGCTGTGGGCCTGCATGGTCTGCAGCCACTGTTCGGCCACGTCTCGGCGGGTGAAGGCGCCCATGGAGGCGACCCGCTTCCAGGTGCGCTCCTCCCGCAGGCGTGACTCCAGGACGAAGACCGCCTCCAGGCCGTGGTCCTGGTACCAGGGCAGCGCCGCTTCGCGGTCGTCGGGCCGTTGCTGCAGTCGCTGGACCTGGGCTTCGAGGGCTTCCAGCTGGCGTTGCGCTTCGGCCAGGGCGGTCTGGGCCTGGTCGCGCTCCTGGCGGAGGAACTCGGTGAGCCGGCTGCTGGCGTGGTCGTCCCGTGCCTGGCGCTCGCGCTGTTCAGCCTGGCGCTGGCGCCAGGCACGCTGGCGTTCGGCGTTGCTCTGGGCCTGGCCGTTGCAGGGGCGCCCGCGCTTGCGCGGCGGAGGGGCGGTCGTGCTCATGGGGAAGTTCCGGGGGGCGTCGGAGGCTGATTATCGTTACGTAACAAAAACCTGCAAGTCCTTGATGATCCCGTCATTCAGGGTGTTTGGCGTGTTTAGCGTTACGTAACGAATAATCTGAGCAAACGGGTACTGATCATGAGCGGCTATTCCTCCGTTGCCAGGTCGTGAAGCCGCCAGCGCACCGAGCTGACGCCTTTCTCCAGGCTCACCCGGCTGACCAGGCGCTCCAGTTGGGTGGTGGTGCCGGGTTTGCCGAGCAGTTCGGCGCGTACTTCCAGGCGCCCGGGTGTGGTCTGGTCCTGGCTGTGCAGCGATTGAAGGCGCAGGCTGCCGCCCTCCAGGTCATGCAGCATCAGGCTGCGCACCTGAATCTCGTCTTCGGCGCGGCAGACGATGTCGACGCTGTAGCGTTGTTCAACTTCGCTGCCGGGCAGGGTGTCCAGGTGGTTCAGGCGCTGGGCGATGTCACGCAGCAGGATGTTGGCGCAGAGCACTGCCAGGGTGCCGAGAGCGGCTTCCAGCAGCAGGCCCATGCTGCACAGCACGCCAATGGCGGCGGTGCACCAGAGGGTTGCGGCGGTGTTCAGGCCGCGCACGTTGAGGCCGTCGCGCATGATCACGCCGCCCCCGAGGAAGCCGATGCCGGAGACCACGTAGGCGGCGATGCGCGAGGCATCGCCGGCCATGCCCGGTACGCCCTGGCTCATCAGCACGAACAGGCAGGCGCCGGTGCTCACCAGGGCATTGGTGCGCAGGCCGGTAAGGCGCTGGCGCAGTTGACGCTCGGCGCCGATCAGCGCGCCGAGTGCGAGTGCTGCGGCGACCCGCAGCAGGAAGACTTTCCAATCCATGTTCCACCTCATGTCCGGCCGTGGGGCCGGGGTGTGTGCCGGATGACCGGCGCTGAAGGGGCGTGGATTGCACAGGCAGGCATCACCGTCGCGCAGGCAGCGCGTCGATGAACGTCGAGGAGGGGGCGTGTCGGGCCGCCGTCCGCTGAAGGCAGCGAGACGGCGGCAGGGGAAACCGCTGGACGTGCTCGCTGTTCAGCCCTGTCGCAATCGACCGGGGCAACTGTCCAAGGGGTTCTCCTGTTACTGGGGAAGGGGCGGGCGGAATCTACGCGCGTCCCGGGATGAGGTCAAACGCGCCAGGCGATCCGTTCAGTCAGCGTTCAGTCATGCGCTTGCAGGCATCCGCGAAACGTTGTAGCGGGGCCCTCCCAAAGAGCTACAGGCGCGCAGGAAGGGGCTGACTGGCTGTGTGTCGCTGCGGGCCACCGAACATCGCCTGCCAGGTGGACGTCACCGGCCAGGCCAAGCAGGCCGTGCACAGTCTCACCGAGCAGGGCACCACGATTCGGATCGTTTCGCGAGTCAACGCTGCTGACCGAGAAAGCCTCCAAGCCGCGCTCGGGAGCTGGCGGACACTGACGGGGCGGAGGTAGGGAAGCGGCACCCTGGAAAAGGCGCCGCGAAGGGCATTACCGGCTTACTTGCTCATCCACTCGATGACGGCCTTGTAGTCCTCGGCCGAGCAGTCCATGCACAGGCCGCGCGGTGGCATGGCGTTGAAGCCTTCGGTGACATGCTTGACCAGGGTGTCGTTGCCCTGGGCCAGGCGCGGGGCCCAGGCAGCGTGGTCGCCTTTCTTCGGCGCCTGGGGCAGTTGGCCGTTGTGGCACATGGCGCAGGCACGGTTAAACACGGCTTCCGGGTCCTGGGCGGCTTGGGCGGTCTGGATGGCGCCCAGGGACAGCAGGCCGAAAGCGAGCAGGATGGCTTTCATCGGGGATTCCTCATCGTGGGTGTTGTTATCGGATCACGGTGGCGTCTGCCGGGCGCTATCTTGCCGGGCCCGACAGCCTGAAAAAAAGACCCTCCCGTGCGGGAGGGTCGTCATCGACGGTGTCGATTCGAGGGGGGCCCCGAACCCAACCGTGGAAGCCCTGCCAAGGACAACTCCAGGTTCGGGGCCCCGCCATCCTAGTGGGGGCGTGAAAACCCCCTCAACTGCGACGGCCTGCCGCAGCCGGGTACCTGGCAGGCGCCGTTACACACCGGACAGGTACCTGCGGCAGGCTGTCGCAGGTTCAATCGTGGATCCTCAGCCAGCGGCGGAAGCTGCCGATGCCGCCGCGCCCCAGGGGCGACCAGGCGAAGTCGAAGCGTGCCGGCGGCAGCACCTGGATATCGGCGTCGCTGCCGACGGCGTTGCCTTCCTTCCATTCCACGGTGGTCATGGGGAAGGCGCTGCACGCCAGGAGGATGCCCTGGGCCTCGCTGGGGTCGCTGTTGATCCAGCGTGCCGCTGCCGCGGAGAGCAGGCTCTCCACATGGGCGGCCTTCACCTGGGGGGCGTACCCGGACTGCAGCAGCCAGCGGCAGAAGCTGATGTGGAAGGTCCAGTCCTGCGCTGGCTGGTGGCGGTAGGCCCAGACCATGAAGGCGCGGAACAGCCCCACGCCCTCCGGCGGATCGAGCTTGAGCAGCACCGGGCAGAGGTCGAACAGCATGTGCCAGTACGGCAGCAGCCGCGTGTCCAGCGCAATGAACGACCGCGCATTGCTGGGGTAGTCGGGAAAGGGTTGCTCGCCACCCGCGCGGCGGGTGGAGAGGGTGGACCTGAGTTTGGGTGAACGCATCGCTCACGCTCCTTGTCATCGCGGGCCTCTTGGCCCGTCTAACCCTGGGTTCGGCCGGTGTTGCAGGCCGGCCGGTGACGGACGATCAGGAAATGACCGGCGGCGCCCGGGAGCGGGAGGAGGGGAAGTGCAGGGCGGCAAGCGCCGCCAGGGGCTGGCCCGAGCACACCGGCGTACCGGGGTGGGCGCAGGGCAGCGGCTGCCAGAGCGGGCCGGTGGCCGCCGGGGAGTTGAGCAGCAGCGAGCAGTAGCCGCAGGCGTCCAGCACCGTCAGCGCGGGGGCTTCGGGCGCCTTGGGTTGCAGCGCAAGGGGCGCCGGGCCCGGGCTGGCCTGGACGCCGCCGGCGTGGCAGGCCAGCGCCTGCAGCCAGCTCCAGTCCTGCGCAGGGGCCTGCAGGCGGGCCACCAGCGGCCCCAGCACGATGAGCGCCAGGGCCAGCAGCCCGAGGTGCGCGCCCAGCCGGCGCAGGCGCGCGTTCATCGACGTTCGCCTTCGTACGGGTATCGGGCCGTCTGCATGAGTACACGCGTCAACGTGCGGACCTCAGTCTGCCGCAGCGTCGGCATGGGCCAGGGGGCGCAGCAGCCGGACCACCCGGTCCAGCAGCCACACGACCACCAGCGACGCCCCCACCAGCGGGAAGGCCACGGCCAGCACCAGCATCACGCCGATGGCCGTCTTCCAGCGCGGCAGGTCATGGCGCAGCGGCGGCACACCGAGGCGGCCGGCCGGGCGGCGCTTCCACCAGAGCACCAGGCCGCTGACCGAGCTGAACAGGATCAGCAGGCACACGGCCGCCATCAGCAGTTGGTTGGGCAGGCCGAACAGCTTGCCTTCGTGGAGCATCACCCCGGTCTCGACGGTGCGCGCCACCGGGCCGTAGTCGGCCCAGCGCACGTCTGCCAGCACCTCGCCGCTGTACTGGTCCAGGTGCAGGGTGGCGTCGTTGCGCGGGTCGTCGGCGAACACCGAGACGCTGAACACGCCCTCGGCGCCCTTGGGGAAGCTGATGCTGTAGCCCGGCGTCACCTGGCGTTCGCGGGCGGTGTCCACCACCTGCTGCAGGGGGATGCGCGACCCACTGGCCGGCGCCTGCTCGCCACCGTGGACGTGGTGCGCGGCATGCGGGTCGGAGGCGGGCAGGGGCGTGGTCTCCACCGCCCAGGGCACGGTCTGGCGATGGGCCTCGTTGAGGCTGGCCGCCGCCTGGCCAGACTTCGGCACGTCCTCCCACATGGCTGCCGGGAAGTGGTTCCAGGCGCCGGCGAACTGGGCGCCCCAGAAGCCGGTCCAGGTCATCCCGGTCATCAGCATGAACAGCAGCAACAGCGAGCCCCAGAACCCGGTCACGCCGTGCAGGTCCCGCCACAGCAGGCGCCCGCGTGCCGAGAGGCGCGGCCACAACACACCGGCACCGCCGCTGCCCCGTGGCCACCAGAGGTAGAGCCCGGAGATCACCAGCACGATGCCCCAGCCAGCGGCCAGTTCGATCAGGCGATCACCCAGCGGGCCGATCAGCAGGTCGCCGTGCAGCTTGCGTGCGGCGGCCTGGAGGTTCCACAGCGCATCCTGGGTGCCCAGCACCCGGCCGCTGTACGGGTCGATGAAGAGGTTCAGCTCGCGGCCCTGCTCGGTGATCACGAACTGCCCGCTCCAGCCTTCTGCCACCGGCGGCAGGTACTGGCTGACCACCCCCTGCGGATGGGCAGCCTGCGCCCGCTGCAGCAGGGTATCGGCGCTGAGCGGCTGGCCGGCTGTCGGCACGCGCAGCAGGTCGGCGTACATCGCCTGGTCCAGTTGCGGCTTGAACAGGTAGATCAGCCCGGTGATGGACAGCAGGATCATGAACGGGATGACGAACAGGCCGGCATAGAAATGCCAGCGCCAGGCCAGGGTGTAGAACGCCGGGCGGGCAGCGGTCGCCGGCTGGGCCGGCGCAGGGGTACGGGTGGTCATCTTCGGGCCTCCAGGCCACGACTTGCCGGACAGGCCGGCACAAACGGTTCGCAGGGGCAAGCGACGGCCAGTGAGGCCGATGGGTCAGGCGAACAGCGGGGAGGCGCGAGGGTTGGCGAGCACCCAGGCTCGCCGGAGCGGATGACGGTGGGCCGATTCGGGCACGGGCCAGTGACGGCTGGGTGCCAACAGGGCGAGCAGGCCGAAGAAGGCCGCGAGGAGGAGGGCGCCGAAGCTGGAGCTCAGCACGCAACCCGAGTCGGAGGCCAGGTTGCCGCTGGCCACGCCCGAGTCGCCAAGGCCCTTGCCGCTGCCGCTGGCATCGTCCAGGGAGCAGAACTGCCCATCGATGCCGCTCAGGGCGAGGCCGGCCATCTGCCCGTGACCCACCGCGCAGGCGAGCGTGCCGAACAGGACGCTGAAATACAGCATCCAGGCGATCAGCGAGCGATGTCGGCGGGCCATGTTCATCACGTCGGTCCGGGTAGGTTCAGGTCGGGCTGGGTGGCAATGCTAGCAGAGTGTCGCCGTTGCGAAACAGCGGGCCGCGCATGAATCGAATCGCTGAAAAGCCCCGTACACAGGCCGCCAAGCCGTGCACGGGGAAGCGTCCACACCAGTCGGCCGGGCGAGTGGTGACACCCGAGCCCAGCTCCGCACCGGTCAGCGAGCGGTACAGGTCACCCTTGGCGCCCTTGTTGAGCATCCCGACGATGCAACCGATTACGTCCAGGTGGCTCAGCCCTCGGTGCGTTCGCCAGGCCCTGCCAGGCTGGCCCAGGCCTTCCTGCTGTGCAGACCCGTGATCACGCACAGTTCGGGCAACAGCAGGTAGGCATAGGCCAGGGGTGGGCAGTCCAGCGCCAGGCCGGCCAGCAGCACCGGCAGGCCGACGAGCCAGAGGGCAGCGGCCTCCAGCCGGCTGACCTCGGCGAAACGCCCGGCCGCCTGGTACTGGGCGCGCTGGAGGTTGCCCAGCACCCGCAGCGGCAGGGACAGCGCGAGCAGCAGCAGGCCGGCCGTCCACCAGGGGCCCGATTGCCCGTAGAGCTGGCCGAGGGCCTGTGTTGCCAGCAGCAGGCCCACCGACGCCACGGCAGCGACGGGCAGCGCCCGTCGCCGCACTTCATCGCGGATCGCCACCGGGTCACCGGCCGCCAGGCGCAGGGCGAGAAAGCGCAGCAGGGCGTTGAGCGGCGACAGCACCAGCAGCCCCAGGGTGAGTACGGCGGAAAATCCATCCAGGCGCCCGCTGGACTCCGGCCAGGGGTGGTCCATGGCCACCAGCACCACAGCCGCCAGACCGAAGGCCTGGATCGCCAGCACCCGCTGGCTCTCCCAGCCGCTGTGCAGCAGCGCCTGCCGGCACCAGGCCCACCGAGGGCGCCATGGTTGGCCCGGGGAGGCTCGGGCCAGGTGGCGCAACAGCCAGGCGCAGGTGCCGAGGTTCAGCAACAGGCCGGCGATGAAGCAGCCCGAGAGGCCCGCACCGAACCCCAGGACCAGCACCAGGTCCAGCACCAGCCGTGCCAGCAGCTCGACGCCCTTGATGCGCAGCGCCTGCCGGCCCTCGCCACGGGCGTGGAGCAACAGGCCGGCGCAGCCGTTGAGCAGGCGCAGGGGCGTGGCGAGGAAGAACCAGGGCAGCGCCGCCATCACCTCGGGCAACCGCGCCGCCTCGCTGTGCAGCAGCATCGGCAGCAACCCCAGGCCGGCCAGGGCGCCGAGCAGGCCCAGGGGCACCCCCAGCGCCCCTGCCAGCACCAGGGCCGGACGCAGTCCTTCCCCGTGGCGGCCCGCGCGCTGGGCCTGGCTGGCCATCACCGACAGCGCGGTGCCCAGGGCCATGGTGACCACCAGTTCCAGCAGTGCCAGGCGGGTGAGCAGTACGTACAGGCCGGCCAGAGCGTCGTCGGCCCGGGCCAGCACCGCCAGGTCGATCTGCGGCCCTAGCTGGCCGGCGGCAAAGGCCAGCAGCAGGGCCAGGTAGCCGTGCCAGAACCGGGTGTTCAACGGGGCAGGTCGGTCCATCCGGGGAACCCCTCGGAGAGGTCGCCGGTGGCGCTGGTGAAGTAGCCGAAGGCGGCAGCGGGTGCGGGCAGGGGTTCCTCCAGCTCGAAGCGCTCGACCTGGCGGCCGGCCTCCAGGCTGCTGGCCTTCCAGCCGCACACCAGGTCGGGCAGGGCGGCGCTGCCGAGCACGATGCCGCGCTGGCCGGAGCGGTCGCCGGTGGCCCAGCGGGCGGCGGAGGCGGCCATCAGGCTGTAGCGCAACTCATCGTCCACCGCGTCGCGGAACGCCGACTGCTGCAGCCACACGTCCACCCACAGGTACCAGGCCCAGTTGAACGAGCAACCCTGTTCCACCGCCCAGGCCATGAACGGGCGGAAGATCGCCAGGCCATCGGGGCCGGAGAGGGACAGAAGGCCGGGGCAGATGTCGAACAGGCTGTGCCAGTAGACCCGCAGACTGGTGTCGATGCGCACGAAGGCGCGGGAGTCACGGGGGTAGTCACCCTGGCGGGCCGGTTGGTAGAGGGCCGCCAGCAACTGGCTGTCGGTGCGCGGCTGGTCAGCCATGGCGGCGCACCTCCGGTTGGGCGAACAGCGTGCGCAGGCAGGCCAGGTCGCTGTCGATCTCGCGCTGCACGAAGGCGTCGTCACGCTCGTAGGTGAGGGTGGCGCCGGGGCGGTCGAAGCGCTCGCGCCAGGTTTCGATGAATGCCAGGGTTTCATCCGACAGCGGGCGGTCGTGGGTGTCCAGCACCAGGTGCGGCTGGAGGATCGACAGGTTGTAGCCGGCGACGTGGAAGTGGCGGGAGGCGTCGATCACCGGCAGCCAGGCCTCCAGGGGCACACCGCAGTTGAGGTGGGCGCACACCGCATTGGAGATGTCGAACAGCACCCCCGCACCGGTCTCCCGGCACAGCCGCTCGAAGAAGGCCGGCGCGTCGTGGCCACCTTCGAGGATGGACGGGTAGTTCTCCAGCAGAAGCTGGCAGCCCAGGCGCTGCTGCCAGGCGTCCACGGCATCACGCACGCGGGCGTAGTCGGCCTGGTAGTCGATCTCGGCCAGGTGGTAGAGCTGGCGCCCCTCGTGGCTGAAGCGGGCGACATGATCGGAGACGTACAGCGGCTTGACCCGGTCGATCAGCGTGCGCAGGCGCTGGGCCATGTCGTCCAGGCTGGCGGCGTCGGCCTCGATGAAGCGCGAGAACATGATGTGGAACCCCATCGGCGCGTCGAAGGCCCCGGCCAGGGTGTCCGTGTCGAGGGTGAGGAAGTTGTCGATCAGCAGCTCCACGTAGTCGATCCGCCCTTCGGCCAGCAGGCGGCGGACCAGGGGCGTGGTTTCCCCGAGGGTGAAGTTGAATCCCAGGCGCATGGTTCCTCCTTGTCGGGAACCCACGCCGGCGGCAGGCGCCGGCGTGGGTGGGGCTCAGTTCACCCCGAGCGGGGCGCAGCAGGCACCACAGCAGGCACCGGCACGACCGGCGACGGTGAGGGTTTTCTTGCTGGCGATCTTGATGTTCATGGGGTTTCTCCTTGTGGATCAGCAATGAAAGGAACGTCGTTCGACGGCAACGCCGTCAGGGTTGTGAGGTGGAACGGTGGGCGGTTTCTCGGTGCGCAGCCTCCTGGGTGTGGGTGGGTTGGAACCGGTAGCCCGCCGGCCAGGGGTCGGCGTAGCGGGGGTCATGGGGCAGGCTCAGGTCGGTGAGGCTGCCGAGGAAGGCTTCGAGATCGTCCAGCTCGGCCTCGCTGAGGTCGATGCGGGCGATCAGCCCGCTCTTGTGCGGGTTGCGCCGGCCATCGCCCTTCAGCGGCTCCTCGGGAATGTCGCGGCCGCCGGCCGAGTAGATGCGCAGCACCTCGCGCAGGGTGGCGGCGCTGCCGTCGTGGAAGTAGGGCGCGGTCAGTGCCACGTTGCGCAGGCTGGGCGCGCGGAAGGCGCCCATGTCCTGGGCCTGGGCGGTCAGCTCGAACACGCCCCGGTTGGGGAAGGGGTAGCTGCCCTGGTCATCCAGGTTGTAGAGCCCGGTGTTGTGGAAGGGCGTTTCCACCTCGCGGGTGCGGGCATGCACCACCTGGTCGTTGAAGTTGAAGCTGCCGTGGCAGTGGTGGCATTCGGCGCGTTCGCCGAAGAACAGCTCCATGCCGCGCTTTTCCGCGGCCGTCAGTTGCAGGCGGCCTTGCAGGTAGCGGTCGTAGCGGCTGTCCACCGCCAGCAGGGTGCGCTCGAAGGCGGCGATGGCGCGGATCACCGAGGCCATGGCGATGGGCTCGGGGCTTTCGGGGAAGGCCTGGGCGAACAGCGGCGGGTACAGCGGCTCCTCCCGCAGGCGCTGGAGGATGGTGGCGCGGTTGCTGTCGTTCACCCCCATCTCCACCGGGTCGTCGCCGAACAGCGGGCCTTCCATCTGCCGCTCCAGGGACACCACGGCCGGGTTGGCCCAGTTGTAGGTGGCGTTCCAGGCCACGTTGGCCAGGCCCGGGGCATTGCGGTGGGTGAGGGCGCCGGCGCTGCCGGTGGAGCGTGGCGTGCGGTCGCTGAAGGCCTTGGCCTGCAGGTGGCAGCCGGCGCAGGCGAGGGTGCCGTTGCCGGAGAGGCGCGGGTCGTAGAACAGCCGGCGGCCCAGCTCCACCTTGGCGGCGCTCATGGGGTTGTCCGCCGGTACGCGGGGCGCGGGCACGTGGCTGGGCAGTGGCCAGGCCCAGTCCTGTGCCAGGGCGCTGCCGACCAGCCCGAGGCCGGCCAGCAGTGCGGCGAGTCGGCCGATGCGCCGCGTCATGGCCGGGGTACGGCGCGGAAGGCCGGAACCTGGCCATCCGGCAGCGGCTGGCCGCTGGCCAGGTCCAGGCCGAGGCGGGCGAACACCGCCGGGCATTCGGGGTCGTCCGGGCCGCTCATGCAGCCCACAGCGCCGCCCTGGTCACGGCCGAGCTGGCTGCCAGCCAGCAGGCTGGACAGGTCCAGTGCCACGGCATCGCGCCGGGGGTCGAAACCGCGCAGGGTGACGGGCACCCGGTTGGCCCGCAGGCAGGCCACCGTTTCTCCGGTGAGCGGGTTGCCGCTGCAGCCGGTGGAGCCCAGGTGCAGGTACCAACTGGGGGCGCTGGCGCCATCGGCCTTGGCCACGCCGCCTTCGGGGTTGACCTCGACCTTGGCGAACTTGCGCCCGGCCTGCCAGCTCCAGCCCATGGCGGCGATGTCCAGGGGCGGGCCCTGGAGTTCGGTGCTGGTGTGGTTGAGGGCCTCGGGCACGCCGAGGCTGAAGCGCAGGCCGACGTAGTCGCCGGCCGGTGCCTGGCCGCGCACCTGGGTGCGGGTGGCCGGGGTGCCGCCCCGGCAGGTGCCGGTGGCGTCCTCGAAGTCCAGCAGGGCGACCTGGCCGTCCTGCCAGTCGTCGTGGTCGAGCACCAGGGGCACGGCCTGGCCGTCGGCGCGGAGCAGCGCCACGTCCTGCACGTAGAACCGCGCATCGCGCAGGGTCGAGGGGCGGGCATCGGCGCCCTGCGGGCCCAGGGGCGCACCGCAGCGGGCGGGGTGTCCGTTGGCCAGCAGGGCGAAGTCGATCACCACCGGTTGCGGGCCGCTGGGTGCCTGGGCGGCACATGCCGAGAGCAGGGTCGTGCCGAGCAGAAGGGGAAGGCGATGGGCGTGCATGGGCGGCCTCTCAGAAGCGCGAGCTGAGGGTGAGGTTGACGCTGCGGCCTTCCTCGTAGCTGAAGGTGTTGGCCTGGGTCTGCTGGTAGGTGGCGTAGGCCTGGTCGAACAGGTTGGTCACCCCCAGGTCGACGCGGTACGGGTCGCGCTCCCAGGTCAGGCCGATGTCGTGCAGGGCGTAGCCGTCGCGGCGGCGCAACAGCGTGTCGTCGTAGTCCTGGGCCTTGACGAACTGCCCGCGGTAGTTGACCGACCACTGCTCGTTGAGGCGGTAGCCCAGGGTCAGGGCCAGCTTGTCCGGCGGGGCGTAGAGGTCGGCGCCGGTCTGGGCGTTGCGCGAGCGCAGCTGGGAATACCCCAGGCCGACGCTCAGGCGGTCCAGCTCGTAGGCCGCTTCGATCTCGCCACCCCGGCGCTCGGCCCGGGCCACGTTGCGCCGCTGGAAGACCTGGCCGACACCGGCGAAGGGCGCCTGGCGCACGTAGGTGCCGACCACCTGGGAGTCGATCAGGTCGTAGACGTCCTCGTCGAAGCCGGTGGCTTTGAGGCGGAACTGGTCGCCGCTGGCCAGCAGGTCGCTGAAGTCCAGGGTGAAGCCGGCTTCCCAGGTCTTGCTGGTCTCCGGTTCCAGGGTCGGGTTGGGGCGGAAGTTGAATAGCGCCCGGCGGGTGTCCAGGTTGCCGTACATCTCGGTCATGGTCGGCGCGCGGAAGGCTTCGCCGTAGCTGACGAACAGCCCCAGGGGGTCGATGGGTTGGTACTTCAGGGCGATCTTCGGCGAGAGGCGGCTGTGGCGGGCATCGCCCTGGCCGGGGGAGGACAGCCTGTAGTCGTCGTGGCGCAACGCGGCGATCAGGGTCCAGCGGTCGAAGGTCTGCTCGCTCTGGATGAAGCCGCCAAGGGCACGCAGCTCGCCGTCGGGCAGCACCGAGTTGCCCTGGCCGTTGGAGGTGTTCTCGGCGGTGTCCTTGTAGTAGTCCACGCCGTAGGTGAGGCGCTGGCGGTAGTGCTCACCCACCTCGAAGGTGCTGGTGTTCTGCAGGCTGCCGCCGTCGGTGCGGGTCATGGCCGAGGTGTCGGCCTGGGGCGGTGTCGAGCGGCTGTGGCCGGCGAGGCTGAAGCGGGTGCGGTAGAGGCTCAGCTTGCCGTCCAGCCAGCTGCGGTCGGTGTCGTGGAACGACCAGTTGCCGGTGTACTGCTCCTGCCGGCGGCGGGTGTCCTGGTCGAAGGGGAACACCAGGTTGCCGCCGGGGTTGGTGGGGCCGGTGAAGTCGTCGTCGAAGGTCTGGCGGCTCAGCTCCACCCGGTTCAGTTCGCCCAGGTTGAGGCCGGCCTTGAGCAGGCTGGCGCCCAGGTCGCCGTCGTTGGGGTACTCCGAATCAGCGCCGCCCTTGCCGGTGTGAATGGCGCCGTAGTTGCGGTAGGTGGCACTGGCCAGCACGTCGGCCTGGTCGTTCATCGCTGCGGCGGTGAGGTGGGTGGAGAAGGCCTCGTTGCCGCTGCGGTAACCCACCTTGGCCTGGCCGCCGTAGCCGCGCTCGGGGTCGACGTAGTCTTCCGCTGCCAGGGTCTCGAAGGCCATCACGCCGCCCAGGCCGCCGCTGCCATAGGCCGCCGACATGGGGCCGCGCACCACGTCCACCTGGCGGATGAAGTCGGGGTCGAGCAGCAGCGGGCTGTTCACGCCGCCCTCGTTGTTACGCCGCGCGCCGTCCACCGTGAGGATGATGCGTGGCCCCTGCAGGCCACGGATGGCGGGGATCTGTGCTGCAGGGCGGGGGCCGCCGCCAAAGTTCACGTTGGGCAGGCTGCGCAGTACGCTGGAGACGCTGTCGGCCTGGGCATCGTCGAGGGCCTTGCGGTCCACCGTGGACACCGAGGCTGGGAGGTCAAAGCTGCTGTTGGCACTGCGGGTGGCGGTGACGGTGGTGCTGTCCAGCACCAGGGTCTTGCTGTCTTCCTGGGCCTGGGCGGCGGCGCAGAGCAGGAGCAGCAGCGGCCAGGCAGTGGCGGGCGTCGGGCGGAAGGAGGTTCCCCAGAGCGAGGAAGAGGGTGTGGCGGCCATGGGCGTCGATTCCCTGTTGTTGTCGTGGGTACGCGGGGCGTACCGGGTGATTCCGGGAACGACGTATGCCGCTTGGCGCCTAGCTGTCCGGTCCCTGGATGACTACCGGGCGCCCAGGGCGCCCGCATTCACATGGCAGACCCCGTTGGGGCTGCGGGAGGGATGCTAGCAAGGGCCTCCGGCATCGCCCGACTGCGACGAGCTGCCACACCCTGGCCCCCGGGGCACCTGGGCACGGCGCCGGCACGGGCAGGCTGGACAGCCTGCGGCAGGCTGTCGCAGGGGGCGTTGGCGCAGGCCGGCCGGAAAGGGATGAGCAGGGCCCTGCAAATTTGCCTTTGCCGCCTGCAGGCCCCCCAGTAAGATGGCCGCCGATGGTTTCCGGGCAGCCGCCCGGAGCAACAGGGAACATGGTGCGGCGCAACGCCCAGGCCATGGCTGCCCCCGCAACTGTAAGCAGCGAGCGAAACCCGAAGCACCACTGGCCCCGGCCGGGAAGGTGGGTGGAGCATTGACCTGCGAGCCAGGAGACCTGCCATCCGTCACGGGCACGAGGCCCGACCCCTAGAACTGGTCACCGCGCGGTGGGCGCGGCAAGGAACCGCACATGCATATCGAACCCGGCGTCGTCGAAGGCGCCAAGCTCCTGCTCAGTTACGGCACCGCCGTCACCGCTTTCGGTCTCACCGCCAAGATGGCCTACGACAGTATCCGCACCAATGGCGGCATCAGCGCCCTGGCCCTGCGCAGCCTGATCGCCACGGCCCTGGTGTTCTGCTTCTTCGAGGTGTTCCCGCACCACGCGGTGGGCGTCTCCGAGGTCCACCTGATCCTCGGCTCGACCCTGCTGCTGATGTTCGGTGCCGGTGCCGCGGCCATTGGCCTGGCTGCCGGGCTGCTGGTCCAGGGCCTGTTCTTCGCCCCCTTCGACCTGCCGCAGTACGGGATGAACGTCACCACCCTGCTGGTGCCGCTGTGGGGCATCAGCCTGCTGGCCAACCGCATCATCCCGGCCCGCACTGCCTATGTGGAAACCCGCTACAGCCAGGCCCTGGCACTGTCCACTGCCTACCAGGGTGGCATCGTCGCCTGGGTGGCCTTCTGGGCCTTCTACGGCCACGGCTTCAGCGCCGAGACCCTGGCCTCGGTGGGCACCTTCGGCCTGGCTTACATGAGCGTGATCCTGGTGGAGCCGCTGATCGACCTGGGCGTACTGGCACTGGCCAAGACCCTGTCGCGCTACAGCCAGGGCCCGCTGTTCAATGTTCGCCTTCACCACGCCGCTGCCTGATCCGATACACCTGCCGCCTGGCTGCAATGGTCGGGCGGTCTTGCAAGCCCTTCGAATTCGTCCTGATTCCGTCGCCTAAGTTGCACACGGCAGTGAAGGTGACGAGTTTCCGTCGCCTTACTACATCCAAGTTCGCCAGTAAATGGCAGCGGATGACAACTTCGCCGGATTAATCGTGCCCCCCCACAACTTGGACAACTTCCAAGTTTCCTCGGGGGCAATGAGAAATTTTCCCCGTAAGTGCTGAAAGCCCCGCCTGGCGAGGGTTTGCCGAACTCCTTGACAAAAGTTGGGTGCCACTGAATCGGCCGTCCGGAACACCGCGAATTGCACACTACTTGCCGGTTAAGTTCATTCGAAAAATGGAGATCGGCAGTCCGGAAATGTAGGTTCTCTGCAAAAAAACCGGCTGTTAGCATGAAAACTGCACGACGCGGATAAGTCTCGACGAGTTTCGAAGTTGGTGAAGATGCTGGATGACTTGGCTTTATTCGTGCAGATCGTACGGGCAGGAAGCTTCGCAAAAGCAAGCAGGGCACTAGGGATACCTGCCAATACCCTCAGCCGCCGCCTGATGAGCCTGGAGCGCAGTCTCGGCACGGCCCTGTTTCTCCGTTCCACCCGCTTGTTGCGCTGCACGGCCGACGGGGAGCGGCTCTACCAGAAATGCAAGTCGAGCATCGACCACCTGGGCAACGCCCTGGCCACCTTGCGCGACGATGCCCAGGGCATCGTCGGCCAGGTGCGCATCCAGGTGCCCACGGGATTCTTCGAGTGCCAGGAGAACGGCTTCTTCAGCCAGCTTCTGCGCCAGCATCCGGGCCTGGAGCTGGACGTGGTAGTGGCCGACCACGAGCCGGACCTGGTGCTGGATGGGTTGGACCTGCTGTTTTTTCTCGGTGAGCTGAAGAACGACGCCTACGTGGTGCGCAAGTTGTTCGACCTGGAGCTGGGCCTCTACGCCAGTCCGGGCTACCTGGCCATGCATGGCGTGCCGGAGCGGGTGGAGGACCTGGCCGAGCACGCCTGCCTGCACCTGAAGCACGCCCAGGGCTTCGAGCTGCATTCGAGTTGCGGCCGCAAGACCTATCGCCTGCGTTCCGGCGGCAGGTTGACGACAACCTCCAGTTCGGCGCTGCTCAACGCGGCAATCAACGACACGGGCGTCGCCCTGCTGTCCACCCTGGTGGCGGAATGGCGCAAGGAGCAACTGGTGCGCATCCTGCCCGACTACGCGGTACGCGGGCGGGCGCTGCACGCCGCCTATTCCAGCCACCGCACGCTCTCGGCCTGTGCCCGTGCCGTGCTCGATTTCGCCGTGGCCACGGTCCAGCAAGCCTGTGACCTGGTGCAGGCCAACCACGCCTGACGGATACCGGCAGGCGCCGGGGAGGGAAGGGAATGCGCAATCCGGACACTGAGCAGTTGTACCAGGCGCACCAGGGCCGGAGCCTCCTGCGCCCACGTTTTTCGCCTCGGCTCGAACAGCAGTACCGCGACTCGCTGACGCGGGATTTCCTGCCGTTCCAGAAGGCTTCTGCCGTGGTGGTGATGCTGGTATGGGCGTTGTTCATGGGGCTGGACCTGCTGCACTTCGACCTGCGGGCCGGCCTCGACGGCTGGCTGCTGTTGCTGGTGGTGGTGCGGGTGGGTGTCCTGCTGCTGCTCGTTGGCCTGGTGCTGCAGATGCTGTTGCGCGGCATCGAGGCCTACTCGGTGCGCTTCGCTTCCTGGGTGCTGCTGCTGGTACTGGCGGGCGGCATGGCCTCGATCTTCATCTACCGGATCAAGGGCCTGTACTTCTCCGACGGCATCTTCGCGCTGCTGGGAGTGGCGGCCTTCTTCCCCCTGGGCATCAGCTTCCGCCGCAGCCTGCTGGTGGCGCTGGCATTGTTCGGGCTCTGGCTGCTGGTGGGCTACCCGGTGTACGCCGTGGAGTCGCTCGGGCAGTACGGCTCGGTGTCCCTGGTGTTCCTGTTGTCGATCATCGCCTGTGCCATGGGCGGGTACATCCGCGATCAGGTCAAGCGCGAGCAGTTCCTCCTGCGCGAGCTGCTCAAGTGGCAGTCCAGCCACGACCCGCTGACCGGGCTGCACAACCGCCGTGCCTTCGACCAGCACGTACAGACCGTGCTGGGCCTGGCCGCGCGGGAGGGCGCGAGCCTGGCCCAGTTGATCGTCGACCTCGACTACTTCAAGCAATACAACGACTACTACGGCCACCAGGCCGGAGACGCGGCCCTGTGCGCCGTGGCTACCGTGCTGGAGTCCTTCGCCCGCCGTCCGCTGGACATCGCCGCGCGGCTGGGCGGCGAGGAGTTCACCCTGGTGCTCTACGACGTGGAGGAGGCCCACCTGGCGACGGTGGCGCTGCGGATCGTCCAGCAGGTGCGAGCCCTGGAAGTTCCCCATGCACGTTCGGCAGCAGCCCCGGTGCTGACGGTGAGCGTCGGTGCCTGCCTGTTCCACCTGCCCGTCAGTGAGGCGCTGATGTATCGCCGCTCCGACGAGCTGCTCTACGAGGCCAAGCGCCTGGGCCGCAACCGCAGTTGCGTGGCCGTGGAAGGGGCGCCGGTGCCATTTCAGGGCGAGGCCAGCAGCGCCCTCAGGTAACCGGCGAAGCCCTCAGGGTGCGGCGAACTCGTCGCCGGCCGCCAGCATCGGCGTGCCCTGGGAGAACAGCGACTCAGGCGCCTGCCCATGGGCATGATGCCGGCCCGGGCTGCCGACGACGGTGGGGAATCGGTTAGCATCGCGGCCTTTGCCCGGCCGCTTGCGCCGGGCCTCGACAGGCTCAGGCACATGAACAGAGACGACATCCCTTCCTTCGGCATCGGCACCCGCCTTTCCATGCTCGGGCGTGATCCTTCCGAGCAGTACGGCTTCGTCAACGGCCCGCTGTACCGGGGCTCCACGGTCATCTACAAGACCCTCGACGACATCGAGCAGCGCCGTGCGCGCTTCTCCTACGGCACCGCTGGCACGCCCACCATCGCCAACCTGGAGGATGCCTGGACCCAACTGACCGGTGCCGCCGGTACGGTGCTCTCGCCCTCTGGCCTGGGTGCGGTGGCCCTGGCGCTGTTCAGCACCACCCGCGCGGGCGATCACATCCTGGTGCCGGACAGCGTCTATCGGCCGACCCGGCACTTCTGCAACCACATGCTGGCCCGCTACGGCGTGACCACCACCTACTACGACCCGATGATCGGCGCCGGCATCGAAGCGCTGATGCGCCCCGAGACCACCACGCTGTTCCTCGAGGCGCCGGGCTCGCAGACCTTTGAGGTGCCGGACCTGCCGGCCCTGGTGGAGGTGGCGCGGCGGCGCGGGGTGCGCACCATCCTCGACAACACCTGGGCAACACCGCTGTTCCTGCGGGCCCATGACCTGGGCATCGACCTGACGGTGGAGGCGGGCACCAAGTACCTCGGCGGGCATTCGGACCTGCTGCTGGGCCTGGTGACGGCCAACGCCGAATGCTGGCCGGCCCTGCGCGCCAGCTACGACAGCATGTCCATGCTGCCGGGTGCCGAGGATTGCGTGCTGGCGCTGCGTGGCCTGCGCACACTGAAGCTGCGACTGGAAGAGGCCCAGCGCCGAGGCCTGGAGATGGCCCACTGGCTCAAGGCCCGGCCGGAGGTGAAGCGCGTGCTGCACCCGGCCTTCGAGGACTGCCCTGGCCATGCCCATTGGAAACGCGACTTCACGGGGGCTTCGGGGCTGTTCTCCATCGTTCTGGAGGACCGCTACAGCCGCGATGGCCTGGCGGCCATGCTGGACCACCTGCGGGTGTTCAGCATGGGCTTCTCCTGGGGTGGCTACGAGAGCCTGGTGATCCCCTTCGACTGCCGCAGCTACCGCACCGCCACGGCCTGGACGGAAACGGGCTTCTGCCTGCGCCTGCAGATCGGTCTGGAAGACATGGACGACCTCAAGGCTGACCTGGCCGACGGTTTCGCCCGGCTGGCGGCAGGCTGAGGCGGTTCAGCCCCGCCCCGGACGGCCGTTCAGTAACAGGGAGCGACGACCCCAGGGGCGGAATCAGGGTTCCGTGGAGTGGGGGCGGGCGGATGGCTGGGGGACCGGCCCCAGCAGGCAGGGCCCACGGGCCACCATGGCGGTGGCCTGTGCGGTGGACACCGGCGGGCTGAAGTAATACCCCTGGCCTTGCCGGCAGCCGACGCTTTGCAGCCATTCCAGTTGCCGCTGCGTCTCGATGCCTTCGGCAACGGTGGGGATGCCGAGCTCCTGGCTGAGGCCGAGCATGGCTCGCAGGATGCTTTCGTCCTTGCTGCCGTTGTCCAGCGCAGCGACGAACTGACGGTCGATCTTGAGCTTGTCGAAGTTGTAGCGGCTGATGTGGGCGAGGGACGAGTAGCCGGTGCCGAAGTCGTCCAGTGACACCCGGATGCCCATGGCCTGCAGCGCCTGGATGTTGGCGTTGGCCCGCTCGACATGGTCGATCACGGCGGTCTCGGTGACCTCCAGCTCCAGCCGCCGGGGCGGGAAACCCACCTTGTTGAGGATGCGCGAGACATGGAACGGCAGGCTCTCGTCTGCCAGGTCGATGCCGCTGAGGTTGAACGAGAGGAACACACCGTTGGGCCACTGGCGGGCTTCTTCACAGGCGCGCTGGAGCAGTTGGCGGGTGATGCGGGTGATGTAGCCGAGGCGCTCGGCCGCCGGGATGAATTGCGCAGGCGCCAGGCTGCCGGCCTCGGGGTGGTCCAGCCGGGCGAGGGCTTCGAAGCCGAGGATCTCGCCGCTCTCCAGAGCAACGATGGGCTGGTAGTCCACCCGCAGGTAGCCGGCCTTCATGCCGTCGTCGAGCAGCTTCACCAGGCGTGTCTGCTGCTCCAGTTCGGTGTCGTTGCCGGCCTCGTAGAACACCAGGGTGTTGCGCCCCTCGCGCTTGCCCGACTGCACGCAGAACGCGGCGCGGGCCATGAGGTCGTCCAGGCGGCGGCCGTCGTCCGGGTAACGGGCGACGCCGAGGGTGGCGCTGACCTCGATGCGCGCGTCCTCGTGCTGCACCGGCTGGCGGATCAGCTCCAGCAGAGCCTCCAGCAGGGCGTTGGCGGCGGTGCGGCTCTTCTGGGAGTGCAGCACCAGGGCGAACTCGTCGGCGCCGGTGCGGCCGATCAGGTCGCCCTCTGGCAATGCGGTGGCCAGCCGGCGGGCCAGCACCTGCAGCAGGTGGTCGCCGGCCTCGTGGCTGTGCAGATCGTTGACCAGGCGGAAGCCGTCGAGGTCCACCAGCACGAAGTAGAACGGCGAGTCGGACACCCCCAGGCAGGGCTCCAGGTGACTGCGCAGACCTCGGCGGTTGGGCAGGCCGGTGAGCATATCGTGCTCGGCCAGGCGGGTGACCTTGAGTTCGGCGCTGCGCCGGGCCTGGGCCTCCCAGCGCATCTCCATCAGCCGGCGCACGCCGAAGATGAAGCCGCACCAGCCCACCAGGCTGAGCATCAGCAGGATCTCGTCCAGCTCCCAGTGCTCATGGCGCGCGGCCGCCCGTTGCAGGCGATCGCCCGCATCGAAGTGAATCAGCAAGGCCAGGCTGACCAGGGCGAACAGCAGGATCAGGACGATGTCGCGCTTCATCCGGCTGGTGCGCGGGCGGTCGTGGGTATCGGGCATGCGAGGCAACACTCCGGGGCCCTGGCGCAGGACTGGCGCCGGGGATACGGAAAATATAGACGTGCCAGGTGCAGGCAAGTGTCAGCCGGCTCGGTGCGCCCGGTCGCCTCTGCGGGGGTGCCAAGGGCCGCAAGCCTCGGCCTGGGTGCGACATTCGCGCATGTGGCTCCGTCGTCTGTCGTGGCGTCCCCGTCGAGAACGGGTGCCTTGGTAGCGGGCACGAATGGGGCGGCCTGAATTTTAGGGCTTGATCGATCGGCTTTATTTGCATTATTTTTTAAAAAGTTATCGTGAAACGATAATTTATTAATCCCAAATGCAATTGAACCCAGGACGGTTTCCCCATGCACCACCTTCCCTTGCTGTCTTCCTTCAAGCGCCTCAAGTGGGCCGGGCTGGCCACTGCCGGCCTCGCCTGCGTCATGGCCCTCAGCGACATCATCATCAACACCGCCATGTGGCACAGCGGCCTGATCAGTACTAGTTATCTGGAGTTCTGGGGCGAGAGCATCCCGCTGCTGCTGGCAGAGGACTACCAGCTTCCTACGCTGAACCTGATCCTGTTGGTGGCACTGGACTATGTGCCGGTGCTGATCTCAAGCCTGGGCCTGCTGCTGACGGGGCTGTTCTTCCTGCGGCTGTCACGCCGCGAACTGTGGTCCACCCGCAATGCGCGGCTTCTGATGACCATCGGCGGGCTGTCTATCCTCGGTCTTGTGCTGCAACCAGTTCTCTATACCCTGACCGGTCTAGTACTATCGCTCGGCCTTCCCCCGGGGGAGGGTCTCCTGGCGGTTTCCGTCGGTTTCAATACCGAATCCATGTCCGAACTCCTCAAGGCGGTCTTCGTCTGCTCGTTCGGTTTCATGATGAATGAAGCCCGCTCGCTCAACGAGGAAGTCAAGGCGTTCGTATAACGGCACCATGAGCATCATCATCAGGCTGGACGTGGTCCTGGCGCAGAACAAGGTTCGCTCCAAGGAACTCGCTGAAATCATCGGCATCACCGAGCAGAACCTTTCCCTTCTGAAGAACGGCAAGGTGAAGGGCATTCGCCTGGAAACCCTCGACCGCATCTGCCGGACACTCAACTGCCAGCCTGGCGACATCCTCGAGTACCAGCCGGACGACTGATCCGGCCCCACCCCCAACCCCGGTGATCCCTTGAAACGACTCCTGTCCCTGGCAGGCGCGGCGGCGCTCGTCCTGCTTTCTGCCTGCGGCCCTTCCGGCCGCTACCAATACGACCTCCCCAAGGATGGTTACTCCCAGGCCTGCGTCGCCCAGTGCCGCATGCAGAAGCAACAATGCGGCTACCTGGACGACAGCAAGCGGCGCCTGCAGGAAGCCCGCATGGACGCTTACCACTACTGCGTGGCCGGCAAGGGCAAGCGCCAGGCCCGCAAGGACTGCGCGTACCCCGCTACCTACGGCGGTTATGGCAGCGGCTACAGCGCCTTCAGTTCCTGCGCAGACGACTACGACCAGTGCTTCACCGGCTGCGGCGGCACCATCCGCTGGATACCGGCGCCGACGCAGTAGATCGCGGCCTCAAGGGCTGGTGCGCTGCCAGGCGCAGATGTCCAGGGTGGCGCCGCGCTTGAGCAACGGGCCGGCCTCGCGGGTCTCCACCAGGCGTGATTGCCCGCGCCAGCACAGCAGCGTGCGACGCCCGCCGTAGGCCAGGTCCGCGAGGATCTGCCCCCAATGGCGGTACTGCACGTCGTGGCCCTCGCCGGGGTACAGGCGGGTGGCCACGACGTTGGCGTAGTGGTTGCGCCAGAACGTGGCGTGAGCCGGCACCACCGTGGTGTCGGCTTCGCCGTGGTAGATGAACACCGGCGCGGCCACCGCCGAGACATCCGCCACCGGCTGGCTGCAGTAGAGCTTCAGCTCGTGCACCAGGGGCTGCAGGTCGAAGCCGGTCGAACCCTTGCCATAGAAGAAGCGCGCGCCTTCGTCGGCGGCTTCGTCTAGGAAGCCCGGCACCCGGTTCACCGCTGTGTTCGGCCCCAGGTCCCACCACACCGAGGGCACGTCGTAACGGGCAGCCAGGTACTTGTCGATGATCTGCTGGTCACTGAGCGCGCAGGACGGGGAGGGCGCCGCCACCCCCGCGTTTTGCGAGATGGCCGCTGCCAGGTGAACCGAGCGCAGGCGTGTCGGCAGGCGCGAGGCGATGGCGGCGCTGTACGGCCCACCGCCGGAGATCGCCACCAGTGAGAAGCGTTGTACGCCCAGGTGTGCCAGCAGCGCCTCCACCTCGGTGGCGTAGCTGGCGTAGTTGCCGTTGGGGTCGAAGGACGTTTCGCCGAAGCCGTTGCGTTCCAGGGCGATGAAGCGCAAGCCCAGGGACTGGCGCAGGCTGTGCAGGAAGTCGGTCAGCACCAGGGCCCGGCCGCTGGTGCCATGCCCGCTGACCAGCACCACCGGGATGCCGTTGCGCGGGCCTTCGTCCAGGTAATGCAGGGTCTTGCCGTTGCCATCCACCCAGCGCTGCATCGCCGGGCCGATGTAGTCGAAATCGTTCTGCACCTTCACATCCGCCAGCGCCGTTCCCAGGCTCAGGACCAGGGCCGGCAGCCATCCGAAGCAACCTTTCATGGGGTGTTCTCCTGTTCGTCGTGGTTTCGTCCCATCCACCGCATCCCGATTGCCAGGCCACCGGGGAAGCTGCGTCGGCAACCAGTCTAGGGTGGCGACAGGGCTTCTCCGCCGCATGAACGACGTGTTTTAGGACTGGGCCGACATGACGACCGTCAATTGCCCGAAAGAGAGCCCTGTATTTTGTCCGGCAGCGCCTAGGCTGGAACAAAAGCCCTGGCATGGTTCATTCAAGCTCGATCGCCAGGGGGGACCGGGTGGAAGAAATGGTTGTCAAGAAAGCGCGCGTGATTCTGTGGATGCTCGGCGTACTGGCCGTCTGTCTGCTCGTCGGCCTGTTCGCCAGCTACCAGCAGGCGGTGCGCAACGATGAACTCATCAATCAGGCATTGTTGAGCGAGGGCAAGCTGATCGAGCACGATCTGGTCGGCCGTCTGGACATTTACACCTATCGGCTACGCAGCATCCGCGGTGCCATCTACATGCTGCAGCTGCCCAACGTAACGCGGGACCTGATGCATCGGTTCAGCCAGGTCCGGGACATCGAAAAGGAGTTTCCGGGCGCACGGGGCTTCGGGTTCGTCAGGCGTGTTCCCTTGGAGGACGAGGCTGCCTTCCTGAAGCGTGTCCGCGCCGAGGGCCGGCCCGATTTCATGCTACGCCAGTTGGTCCCGCACAAAGGGGAACGCTTCGTCATCGAGTACGTGGAACCGGAGCACCTGAATCTGCAAGCGCTGGGGTTTGACCTGGCCTCCGAGACACGCCGCCGACAAGCTGCCGTCACTGCAATGGAAACAGGCCAAGCGACCCTGACCGCGCCCCTCGTTCTGGTGCAGGAGTCGGCGGAGCCGTCTCGTGCCTTCCTCCTGCTGGTCCCGGTGTACGCCTCACCCAACACGCCGCCCACGGTCGAGGAGCGGCAACGGGAAACGCTTGGCTGGACCTATGCGCCGTTGTCCATACGGGAGGTGATGCGCTTCATCGACGTGCTGCAGGCGAAGAGCCTGCGTCTGACCCTTTATGACGTTGTGGGGGGCGGCACATCGCACCTGCTGTTCGACTCGAGCCCCAACGAAACGAGTGACGCCGCATTCACGGTCACATTCGATCGAGAAGTCTATGGGCGCACCTGGCGGTTCGAGGTCGCCTCGTCGCCAGCCTTCATCCAGTCATTGGAGCTGACCAGCCCGGAGCGTGTATTCGGACTTGTTGCGCTGGCCGGCCTGCTGCTCACCGGCATGACCGGTGCGCTGCTGGTCTCGCGCCAGCGGCAGAAGACCATTGCCGCGCAACAGGCGCGCCTTGCCACCATCGTCGAGAACTCCCGGGACGCCATCATCGGCGAAGCCCTGGATGGCACCATCGTCACCTGGAACCCCGCCGCCGAGCAGATGTTCGGCTACAGCGCCGACGAGGTGATCGGCCGGCCGCTGGCGCCGCTGCTGCTGCCGCCCGAGCGCATCTCCGAGGATGAGGACCTGCTGGAACGGGTCGCCCGTGGCGAACTGGGTTCCACCCTTGAGACCCAACGACGGCACAAGCAGGGCCACCTGATCGATGTCGCCATCACCTGCAGCCTGATCCGTGAGTCGGACGGCGAGATTCTCGCCGCCGCCAAACTGATGCATGACATCAGCGACCGCTTGCGCGCGGAACGCTACCTCAAGGAGTTCAACGCCAGACTCGAACAGCAGGTGAGCCAGCGCACTGCCGAGCTGTCGCGACTGGCGGGCCTGCTGCAGGGTGTCCTGAATGCCTCCTCCGAGGTCTCCATCATCGCCACCGATACCGAGGGCACCATCATGGTGTTCAACCGTGGTGCCGAGCGCCTGCTGGGCTACCAGAGCGGTGATGCGGTGGGGATGCTGTCGATCCTCTCGCTCCACGAACAGGACGAGATCAGCCGACGCGGCGAAGCCCTGAGTGCCGAGGTCGGGCGGGTGGTACAGGGGCTGGAGGTGCTGTGCCTGAAGGCCGACAACGAGGGCGCGGAAACCCGCGAATGGACCTACATCCGCCAGGATGGCAGCGCCGTCCCGGTGTCGATGATCATGACTGCCATCCGCACCGCCGAGGGCGAAGCCATCGGTTACCTGAGCATCGCCCAGGACATCACCGAGCGCCTGCGCTCCAGCGAAGAGCTGCGTGCGGCCACCGTGGCCGCCGAGCGCGCCAACGCGGCCAAGAGCCTGTTCCTGGCCAACATGAGCCATGAGATCCGCACACCGATGAACGCCGTGATCGGCGTCGCCCATCTGCTGCAGAGCACCCCGCTCAATGAAGAACAACGCAACCTGCTGGGCAAGCTGGAGATTGCCGGGCGTTCGTTGCTGGGGATCATCAACGACATCCTCGACATCGCCAAGATCGAGGCCGGCGAGATGCGCCTGGAAAGCCGGCCTTTCAGCCTGCGCCAGGTGCTGCGGGAGCTGGGCGAGCTGTTCTCGCCGCAGGCCGAGGCCAAAGGCCTGGACTTCACCCTGGAAGGGCTCGACGAGCTGCCCGGCCAGGTCATGGGGGACTCCCTGCGGATCAGCCAGATCCTCATGAACCTGGTGGGCAACGCCATGAAGTTCACCGCTACGGGCGGCATCACCGTCCGCGTCGCCTGCCAGAAGGAGGGGACTGCCCGCGCCCGTGTAAGCCTCACGGTGATCGACACCGGCTGCGGTATCGCCGCCGACGTGGTGGACCAGTTGTTCTCGCCCTTCACCCAGGCCGACACCTCCACCACCCGACGGTTCGGCGGCACTGGGCTGGGGCTCTCCGTGGTGCGTGGCCTGGCCGAGCAGATGGGCGGCAGCGCCGGGGTGCGCAGCGAACTGGGGCAGGGCAGTGAATTCTGGGTCTGTGTCCCGATGGAGATTGCCCAGACCGACCTCGACGCCACGGCCACCGCACGCAGTCTCGAAGTGGTGGTGGTCGACGACAGCGAAGCCGACCGCCAGCAACTGGCACGTCATTGTCGCGGTCTCGGCTGGCGGGTACGCACGCTGGACAGCGGCGAAGCGCTGCTCGACCTGTTGGGCGAGCGCATGCAGCACGGCCTGCAGTTGCCCGACGTGCTGCTGGTGGACTGGCAGATGCCGGGGCTCGACGGTGTCGCCGTACTGGAGGAAAGCGCCCGCACCCTCGGTGCGAACCGCCTGCCCAGCAGCCTGTTGGTCTCAGCCCATGAACTCGACGGCTATGTGCGGGCGGCCGGGAGCGGACTGGTGGACCAGGCCCTGCGCAAACCGGTGGACAGCTCCAGCCTGTTCAATGCGGTCAACTCGGCGGTGGTTCGCCACGTCGGCAACACCGACAAGATCATGCTCGGCACCGACCTGGACACCCTCTCCACCCGCTGGCTGGAGGGCACCCGCCTGCTGCTGGTGGACGACAGCGAGATCAACCTCGAAGTGGCCAGCCTGCTGCTTGGTCAGCAGGGGGCCGAGGTGGACACCGCCATGAACGGGCGTGAGGCGGTGCAGCGCCTCGAGCAGGCACCGGAGCGCTACGACGCGGTGCTGATGGACGTGCAGATGCCGGAAATGGACGGCTACGAAGCCACCCGCATTGTGCGCACGCAGCTTGGCCTGACCCGCCTGCCGGTGATCGCTCTGACCGCCGGAGCCCTGGCCGAGGAGCGCCGCCAGGCCGAGGCGGCCGGCATGGACGAGTTCCTCTCCAAACCCCTGGAGCCGGCTTCGCTGATCCGCACCCTGCGTCGGCTTATCGAGCAGTTCCGCCTGGAGCCGCTGCCCGTGCGCAACCTGTCTGCACGTCTGGAACCACTGGGCGACCAGACCTGGCCGGTGATTCCCGGTATTGACGCCCGGGAGGCCGCCAACCGTCTGGGCAACGACATCCAACTGTTCCTCGGGTCACTGAACAAGCTGCTCAACGAGTTCGCCGACCTCGAGGACACCCGACTCGCCCAGCAACTGCTCAGCCGCGATGCAGCGGCCCTGGTCAGCAAGCTGCACAAGTTGCGGGGCTCCGCCGGCCTGCTGGGGGCCATGGCCTTGCACCGGGCTTGTGGCGATGGCGAGTCGAGCATCCGCAAGCAGGCCAGCGGCGCCGAACAGCGTCTGGCCCTGCAGCAGGTGTCCGAAGCCCTGGTGGCCCTGCGTGCGGCAGCCGCGCCCCATCTGGAGGCTCAGCAGCATGCCCCCGCACCCGGGTCTCAGGACAGCGACGAGACCGAGCAGGCCCTGGCGGCGCTGATCAGCCAGTTGCGGGGGCGTGACATGGCGGCCATCGACACCTTTCCCGACGCCGTGGCGGCCTTGGTGGCAAAGGGCGGTCAGGCACTGGCGGACGCCGCCTGGAAGGCGGTGGACGACCTGCAATTCGACCAGGCACTGGGCATCCTGGCGGCTCATGGACTGACTGGCAACGAGGGCAGCGAACATGCATGAAGCCATCATCCTCCTGGTAGACGACGACACCCTGGCCATCCGCGCGCTGAGCAAGGCCCTCAATGGGCTGGGTCAGATCCGCTTCGCCACCTCCGGGGAGGAGGGCCTGCGCATCGCCCGTGAGAGCTTTCCGGACCTGATCATCCTCGACTCGGAGATGCCTGGCATGAGCGGTTTCCAGGTCTGCGAGGCGCTGAAGAAGGACCCGGTACTGGAGGAAATCCCGGTGATCTTCATCACCAGCCACACCGAAGGCGACATGGAGGAGGCCGGCCTGGCCCTGGGTGCCGTGGATTTCATCGCCAAGCCCATTCGTCCGGCCATCGTCGCCGCCCGGGCCGGCACCCACCTCAGGCTCAAGCAGGCCCTGGACCGCCTCAACGTACTGGCCCAGACCGACGGCCTCACCGGGCTGTCCAACCGGCGCACCCTCGATGCAGCCCTGGAGCGCGAATGCATCCGCGCCAGCCGTTCCGGTGGCGAGGTGTCCCTGGTGCTGCTCGATATCGATTTCTTCAAGCGCTACAACGACACCTATGGCCACATCCAGGGCGACCAGTGCCTGGTGCTGGTGTCGTCGGCTCTGCGCCGCTGCGCCAAGCGTGCAATCGACCTGGTGGCGCGCTACGGCGGCGAGGAGTTCGCCCTGCTGTTACCGGATACGGGAGCCGATGGCGCTTGGGAGGTTGCCGAGCACATCCACCAGGAGGTGGCGCTGTTGGGCATCCCGCACTCGGCCAGCGACAAGGGGCAGGTCTCAGTCTCCATCGGCGTTGCCAGCTTCGCGCCTGCCGAACCGGCAGCACACCGGCACCTGACGCCGCCCGACCTGCTCAAGGCGGCGGATGCGGCGCTCTACGAGGCCAAGACGGGTGGACGTTCCTGCAGTCGCCAGCGTGACGTGTCCGGTGAGCCTGCCGCCGGATAATGCCGTTCACGCCGGCTGCACCGCGCTTCGCCGGGCCGCCCTCGACAGGCGCCCGGCGTTCGCTCAGGCTGCGTTCCTCCAGTCCCCTTGGGGTTCCTTCATGCGCTCGATCCTGTTTGCCGCCGTGCTGTCGTTGCCCGTCGCCACGCTCGCCGCGCCGCCGCTCTACCTTGCCGACTTCGTGGCGGCAAACCCCGGAGATGCCCAGCAGCGTGAGCGCGCCGGCCAGTTGGGCACAGCGTTGCAGCAGGCCCTCGCTGCGCGACAGGTGCAGGTGCTGCATCTGGATGATCGCCAACCCTTGCCACAGAGCGGCTGGCTGATCCAGGGTCAGGTCGCCAGCCAGGGTGGTCGGCGTCTGGTGCGCACGGCGGTGGGTTTCGGCGCCGGCGCCAGCAGCGTCGAGGCTCAGGTGTGGATCAGCGATCTGGCAGCGGGCGAGTGGCGTCAGTTGGCCGCCCAGGACCGTTCCGGGCGCCTGCCCGGTGCGTTGCTTACACGCAACCCCCAGGTGGCAGCCGCCAAGTTCCTGCTGGAGCGCCGAGCCCTGGACCGCAACCTGGACGATGTCGCCGCCGAACTGGCCGACGAAATCGTCCGGGACCTGGCCAAGGCGCGCTGATCAGCCCAGCCCGGTCAGGGGAATGCGGCGGATGCGTCCGTCCAGGGGGGCGGTGCCTGCGCCTGGCGTCGGCAGCGGCCGACCGCTGAGGCCCATGCCCTCGCTGACCAGCACCGCATCGGCCAGCAGGCAGAGGTTGGACGGTGTATCCAGCCCTTCGGCCAGCACCGCAACCGCACCACGGCCCAGGTCGCAGTGCAGCAGGCGCCCGCTGAAGCGCTCGAACCCGCCGTGCCAGGCCGCGCCGGCCCAGTCCGGCGTCAGCGGTTGCAGCAGGCGCTGGCACAGCTCCAGGACCAGCAGGTTGCCGTCCTTCGTCAGTGCCAGTCCGGTGGGTAACTGCAGGCCGAACACCACCGTCTCGATGTGGCCGTCCTCGGGCCAGACGCGGATCACCTGCCCGGCGTGGTCGGCGAACTCCACGCCGCGCAACGCCGGGTCGCGGCGCAACTCGCCGGAGAACAGCGTCACCAGCAGCGCACCGGTGGCCGGCTCGTGCACCAGGGTCACCGGCACCGCTTCCTGGCCCTGGGCCAGGTCCGGCAACTGGACCAGCACTCGCTCGTCATAGCCTTCGACGAACTCCACCACCTGGTTGGTATCCGGCTTGACCGACAGCCAGCTGCGGCGCCCCGGGTGGTAGCACAGCGCGTTGAGGTTGCCCCGGCTGCGGAACAGCATGGCAGGCGGCGATTGGCCGAGGTCGAGGATGCGCGAACCGTCCACGTAGTCGGTGAGGCTGGCCAGGCAACGCCCGCCGTCACAGCACACGTCGGACAGCCCCATGATCTCGTCCCGCAGCATGCGCACCTGCATGTTCATGGAGCGGAAGCCCTCGGCGATCACCTCCGGTGCCTGGTAATGGCCGGAGAGGCCCGGCATCGGTCGCAGGCGGCTGATACGCCCGCTGAGGGGCTGGTCGGCGTGTCCGGAACCGGCCTCCACCAGCAGCAGGCTGCCGTCTTCTTCTACGCACAGGCCCCGGGGGTTGAGCAGCCCCTCGGCAATCACCGTACTGCTGCGCACGGCGTCGCGAGGGTTGAAGGGGATATGGATGGTCATGGCGGCTCCTCCTCAGGCTGCCGGGGGTTGCCAGGGGCTGCCGGTGAGGTAGGCCTTGAGCAGCGCCCGCTGGCACGGCGACATGGAGCGCACCACCGGCATGTACAGCGTGGTGCCTTTGTAGGCGTCGTCGGTACGCGCGAGGATCGCCTGCCGTGCATTCCAGATCGCGTCCTGCTGGTTCAGCGGGATGTAGCGGGACATGGCAGGGAAGGCCAGGTAGTGGAAGCGCAGCACCGCCGGGTAGACCTGGTCCCAGGTGACGGTGCTGCCAGCGGGGATGCCGAAGCCGGTGTGGGAGTAGAAACGGAAGTTGGTGAAGCCGTTGGAGGTGCCGAGGCTATAGGCCAGGGAGGTGTAGCCAGCCTCCGCCGAGGTGTCGCTCTTGCGTGAGAGGGACACCTTCACTTCCGTCTGTCCGGACTCGACCGTTACCGGGTCAGCGGGGTACTGCAACAGGTCCCAGTTCGAGGGATCGGCGAGGATGCCGGCGGGCCCTGCGCTAAAGCTGATCGACGTGGCCTGCGGCAGCGGCCCGCCGAGGTAACGCACCTGCAGGGTGAGTTCCAGGCCATCGGGGTAGTCGTCCATGTACAGGTTGCGCTGGTCGCTGTAGATGCGCATTGGGGTTTCGCTGACCTGCAGCTGGGTGCCGGAGACCATGTTGGGGGCGTGCATGCCCAGGGCCGTGGTGCTGGCCAGTTCGCAGGCCGGGTGGGGCAGGGGAATGTCCACCAGGCCACCGTAGACGTAGTACTGCTGCAGCAACGCCGAGTCGGCGGGCAGGGTGGCCAGGGTCAAACCCCCGGCGGTGATGGTCACCGGGCCGTAGTCGGCATTGGGGCCGATGGGGCTGGTGATGTCGGTGCGGTCGGCGCGGAAAGTCGCCTTGGGAATCAGGTTGACCATGTCCAGACTCAGCCAACCGCAATGACCTGGTGCACTGGCGGGCACCACCTGGGCATAGCCCGCGCCGCCGGTGTCGGCGTTGAACAGCGAACGGCCGGCCGGGCAGATCTGCGGCTCACCGGCGAACGCCGGGGCCAGCGTACCGATGACCCGGCCGATGCTCGGGTTTGGCGTGTAGCGGCCGGCGGCATAGTCCGCGTCCAACTCGGCAGTGGTCATGCCGGGGCACATCTCGAACATCACGAAGCGCAGGACCAGGCCCGTGGCGCCGGGGGCTTCGATCAGGCTTTTGAGGGCCGCGCTGTTCTGGTTCCAACTGACGATGGCGCTCAGCGGGAAGGTGACCTGGAAGGTGCCGCTGATGACGCAGGAGCCCGGCGCATCGTCGATGCGCTCCAGGATTCGCTTGGCCAGGTCGAAGCTGCTGGCCACCACGTTGGCATGGATCACCAGTTGCGGGTCGGTGGTGCCGCCGATCTGCAGGCCGCCGATGTAGATCTGGGTGGAGATGGAGCCGGTTGGATCCAGGTCCACCATCATCGGGCCGGATACCGGAGCCTGGCCGGTCACCGGGTCCACCGAGCCGAGCAGGTACACCGGCTGGCCAACCAGGTCACCGGTGGTGCTGATGGCGCCGGGGGTGCCCTGGGAGCTGATCAGCACGTTCTGCAGGTCCACCACATGCTGGCCGTAATGGTTCCAGCCCCCGGCGGTGTAGTACCTGCCGGCAGGCGCGTTCATCAGGTCGTTGAGTTCGTCGTCGCTGTAGCCCTGGGCTTCGGGAGCCACCTGGGAGTTGGGGATGTCGAACAGGTCGAGGGTCTGCGAGTCGTCGGGGCCCATGGGAATGGTCGGCTTGTTGTTGGGCAGGCTCACGTCGGTGCGGATGCCGCCCCAGAAGTTCAGTCGGGGTCCGTTCAGGATGCTCATGGGCTCATTCCTCGTCCTTGTTGAGAGCGGCCGAGGCGGGCGCCTTGGCGAATTTGAACAGGTAGGAGTAGTCGGACTTGTAGGGGCTGTTCCTCGCCGTAGCCATGGAGTGGCAGTTCATGCAGCTGCTGTTGGGCTGGATGTAGCTCTCCATGGTGACGTTGGCGGACAGCGCCGGCGTCGGCTGGCCCAGTGGGTTGCCGGGGTTGTCCGGCATCAGCGGGCGCTGGGTGGTGACCAGTTGGTAGTAGCGCAGCACGCTCTGCTGCACGTTCTGCTGGTACTGGGCGTTGACCGCTGCCGTGTCACTGGCGATGGGGGTGACACGGGTCAGCGGGTCGGGGGTCTGGAAGGTGGTGCCAGGCTTGGGAACGCAGACCAGGTTGCTGTCCTGCTGCTGCCAGGTGCAGGGCGACTGGTTGACGCTGCTCGCCGGGGCGCTGGCATCGTAGTAGCTGTACGGACTGGCGCTGCCACTGCCACCGGGCACGTTGTCCACCTGCTCGAAAGTGGACCAGACCCACTGCGGGTAGCCCGGTGCCTTGACGATGATGTGCAGCCCCACCAGGCCCAGAGTGGCTTCCACGGTCGTGCCGGTGGCAACGCCCTGGCTGTTGAACTGCGCCACCTGGGCGCGGGTGGTGAAGTAGCGCGCGGCATTGTCCTGGGGCGTCAGCACCCGCCAGGCAGCCTTGATCTCGGTGGCCTGGGCGGGGAAGGCGATGTTGCGCGCCTGGCTCACCACGCTCAGGTCGTAGAAGCGGTTCTGCACGATGTAGTCGTATGAGACCTCGTTGGCGGCAATGTCGTAGTAGGTGGGGTTGCCGCGCTGGTCGATCAGCCAGCCGCCCACGGCCTGGTCCACTAACTGCACCACGGAAGTGTTCTTCAGCGCGGCGATGTTGATCATGCCCAGGCTGCGGGCGCTCATCGGGCTGTTCCAGGGCCCGGGATTCTGGCCGTTGGGCAGGAAGATCTCGTTCACGTCCTTGTAGCTCTGCCACACGGTGGGCCCGGGGGAGCCCAGGGGCCGGTTGCAATCCGGCTGGCCGCGCTGGCCGGCCTGCACCGGCCAGTTGAGGGCGATGAAGAGCTGCCAGCTGTAACGGTCGAAATCGGCCTGGGCGGCAGTAGGAGCCGGTGCACTGGTGGGCGGCTGGCAGGCCGGGGTGGTGCCGGTGACGGCGGCCTGGGGCTGCTCACGGGCCTGACAGGCAAGGGCACTGGCCAGCAGCAGGGCGGAGCCGGCGTAGCGGAAGGTCGGGTTCATGGTGGCGCTCCTTGCCGGTCAGGGCTGCATGGATTTCAGCTGGTTCCACTGCGCCTTGGCCCCGTTGGCCTGGGGCGACGGCGGGTTGAACAACTGGCAGGGCTCGGGGTTGACCGGGCACTTCTTGGCCACCTGGTCCCAGGTCTTGGCCGGGTCGGGCTTCTCGATGCGGAAGTTCACGTAGTTCTGGCTGACGATGGGCGCGTTGGCGACGCTGGCATCCCCGGAGAAGTAGAACGACTGCGGGTGGCGGAACAGCGGCTGGCCGGGCGCGGCGCGGGTGGCGTCCTTGTAGAAGGCGTAGCCGAACAGGATCGGCCCCTGGGGCGACTGCACGTCCAGTGCATAGGCCTGCACGCTGCCGTCCAGGTTCTGGCTGCGGGTGGGGCTGTAGGGCAGGTGCTGGATGAAGTCCTGCCGCGCCGGGTGGTTCATGGGCGAGAAGGCGCAGCACTCGGGCATGGTCTTGGGCCGGTCCTCGTAGGTGAGGAAGTAGGCCTTGTTGCCCAGGGAGACGAAGGAGCAGGTGTAGTTGTTGTCCTTGATCGGGAAGATCGGCAGGCAGTACTTCTCGTAGTGCTCCATCATCGCGCCGTAGCCGTCGCCATCGGCGGGGATGTAGGTGGTGTCGTAGTAGCTGGTGCCCTTGGAGACGGTGTAGTCGGCGGGCTTGAGGGTGCTGGGCGGATTGCTGTAGGGCGGCGGGTTCTTCTCGTAGTTCTGGGTGACACGGAACATGGTCCAGTCACTGACCCAGGTGGCGGGGAAGAACGGGTCGCTGGGCTCGCCGGGTTTGCGCTCGGCGATGCAGTTGCCGTTGCTGGCGTCGCACTCGTAGGTGTTGTGCACGCCGTTGGTGAAGAACACGTTGGGGGCGTCATCGGCGGCGAGGGCGGGTTGGCCGAGCAGTGCGAGGGGCAGCAGCCAGGCAAGCAGATGGACTTTCTTCATGAGGACTCTCCTTCGTAACGGCAGGGCGGGCGAGCGGTGCCGGCCCGCCTGCGGGTTCCAGGTCAACGACGGTTCAGGTCAGGGGCCGTGGCGGGTAGTTGAGCTTCACCAGCTCGTTGGCCCAGCGTTCCAGCACCGCGCGCCGGCTCTGCGGCAGGTCACGGGTGATGGGCATGGCAAGGGTGCTTTCCTCCTGGTAGGGCTTGCTGACCAGGCGGATCAACTGGTCGATGGCGCCCTCGATGCGCTGCAGGGAGTTCAGCGGCATGTACTTGTCCATGATCGGGTAGAGGTAATAGAACGGCTCGAAGATGCGCGGGTAGATGAAGCCCTCCCAGATCTGCACCCGCGCGTCCGTGAGCTTGCACACCTGGTTCCAGGCCGCGACGAACTCGCCCATTAACCCGGGCTCGTCCGGCAGCACCCGCAAGGGCGCGAGGAAGTCGGTGTAGGCCTCCATGTAATCGAAGCTGAAGGGCACCGCAGGCGCGGCGCCGGGGCCGTCCTGGACGAAGAAGCGCAGGGTCGGGAAGCCGGCGGCGATAGCCTTGACCGTCACCTGGGCGATGCCGTTGGCGTCGGTGGTGATCTGCGTGAGGCTGTAGTCCACCGTGGCGCCGTTACCCAGCACGCCCGTACGCGGGATGGACGGCACGAACTGCAGGCAGGGCGCCAGGCTGACGCCGGCCGGGGTGGCCTTGACGTGCTGGTAGTTGACTGTGGTCGTCGGGGCGTCGCTCGCCGGCAGCACCTGCTGCAGGCTGCGGCCGGCGCCCTCGCTGAGCAGGCTCGCCGGCGCCTGGGTGACGCCGAACTGCGGCAGCAGCGTGGCGTTGTTGTTGCGGTTCGCGGGGTCGTCTGCGATGAGCCCGAAGTCCAGGTCGTTGCTGAAGGCCAGGAAGTAACTGCTGGTGGTCAGCATGTAGGGGTTGTTGTATTCCGCCACCCACAAGGTGGTGCCGGCCGGTGCGGGCCGGCCGTCGTACTGCACCATGATCTGCAGGGTGCGGGTGTCCCCGACGTCGATGAAGGTGCCGCTCTCGATCACTTCGGCGGTCCACATCTGCTGCTGGGCGGCGAGCACCGGGCTGGCGCCCTGGGTCTGCAGGGCCAGGGTGCCGGCCTGGGTCCTGGCCACGGCATCCTTCACGGGCAGGTCCAGCAGGCCTGCGCGCTTGTCGAAGGCGGCCTGGGCGTACTGGGTGTAGGCGAGGTAGGCCAGGGGCTGGAACTGGCCGTTCTGCTGGATGCCGACCTGGAAATCGCCCAGCTGGAGCTTCTCGCACTCCGGCACGGTCGCCTGGCTCTCCGGCAAGGGGTAGAAGGGAAAGCCGGTACCGAGGTCCAGGGTCAGCAGGTCGCCCTGGGCCTGGGCGGAGATCACCCCCAGCTTGATCGACAGGGGCGCATCGGGATTGCCCGGGATGGGCGACAGGATGGATACCGCATTGGCCGGCTCCAGCCGGGGACCGGCAGGGGCCGTGGGGTACTCATCGGCGAACCACAGGCCTAGCACGCCGGCGGTACGGCTGTAGGCGGGGTTGAAGAAGATGTCGGCGACGTTGTCCAGCCCCTTCTGGTACATGTCCTGCAGCGCCTGCTGCTGCACGGCCAGGGCCTTCAGGCACTGCTGGCAGTCAGCGCACTGCGGATCCGTCGCGCAGGTCTTGCAGCCGGGGCCGCCGGTGCGGGTCACCACCTTCGGGTAGTCGTTGAAGATGCCGTTGCGGTCGTAGTAGGTCAGGTAGGTGGTGAAGCGGAACATCAGGCCCTTGGCGTTCTGCGCCTCCATCTGTTGCTGCAGGGCCTTGAGCAGGGCCGAGTCGCCCAGTTGCCACTGCAGGTTCTCGCGGGGGAAGCAGGTCTGCCAGGTGGTGGTGACCGTGTTCAGGCCCTGCACGGCCCCCCAGTTGAAGTTGAGGAAGCGGTCGAGCATGCGGTAGGCGCGCTTGGCCGTGAGGCCGCAGGTGGCGTCGCCCAGCACCAGGCGGTCGAAGTACAGCGCGGTGAAGGTGTTCTGCCAGGGGCTGATGTCGACGAAGCGCGCGGGGGTGGGCTTGTCGCTGCCGAAGGGGTTGCCCAGCAACTGGAAGCCCTTGCCCACGATGGGGTCCTGCTCGATGTAGCTGTTGGCCTGCAGTTCGCCGCCGATGATCAGCGAGCGGATGTCGTTGTAGTCCACGGTGCCGCAGGCGTTGTCACCGAACAGGTCCCATTCCGCCGGGATCTGCGGCAGGCCGCTGTTGGCGCTGTTGTTGGGCACCTGCAGCACGTAGTCCGGCACCTGGGCTTCGGGCAGCGGGGCGATCATCCAGGGCAGGACCTTGTCCCGCGCATTGCCGGGGTTGATGCCGAAGTGCTCCAGGAAGGGCCAGTTCAGGTCCATCTTCACGGCGTCGTAGAGCGGGTAGAGGTCGTTGTTGTTGGCCGTGGGCGGGTTCCAGAAGAAATGCCCGTTGAGGTAGAGCCGTGGGAAGTTCAAGACGCTCATGGTTCGTGCTCCTTATTGTTTCCACTGGGCGCGCTTGAGCGACCAGACGTAGTCCAGCCGGTTGTAGCCGGCGAAGGCGCTCTCCGGCAGCGGTTCCACGGGGTAGGCGATGCCGTCCTGGGACGGCAGGGCGAAGTTGAAGTAGCCCTTCTTCGCCGAGAAGGCCGCCGTGCCATGGCAGGCCAGGCACGAGGACTGGCTCTGGAAGGCCGACTCCAGCTGCGAGTTGGCCAGCAGCTTGGGCTCGCCGCCGGCGATGTACTGCACGCCGATCAGCTCGTACTGGCCCAGCGCGGCGTACTGCGGCTGGAACTGGGCGTTGGCGGCCTGGGCCGCCGGGGTCGGGCCGGTGCTGTTGGTCATCGGCTTGGGCGGGATGTCGTTGGTGACGGTGTACTTGCTGTTGTTGCGGTTCTCGAAGGTGGTCCAGACCCAGTCGGGGGTGAGCTTGTTGATCACGTGCATGCCGCTGAGGGCGGCGTAGCCCACCTCGTACTGGCTGCCGTTCTTCAGGTAGTAGGCCTGGGCGATGTAGTAGCCGTCGTTCTCCAGGGCCTTGCGGAAGGTGGCGTCGGTGCCGATCCAGATCCACGCCGTCTTCACCTCCCAGGCGTTGGCGGGGAAGGCCAGGTTGGCGGTCAGCGCGGCCTGGCCATCGACGTTGTAGACCTGCTTGTCGACGATGTAGTCGAAGGTGCCCTGGCCCATCAGCAGCTGGAAGCGCACCGGCTTGCCCCTCTGCGCCGCCGGCACCTGGCCGCCCATTTCCAGCACCAGGCCGTCCACCTGCTGGATGCTGTCGAGGTTGTGGAAGGTGGCCTTGGTGTCCAGGCCCAGTTGCTCGGCCTGTTTCAGCACCGTGGTGGGGGTGGGTTCGCGCTCGTTGTAGGGCAGCGGTTTGCCACCGTTGGGCAGGAACACCTGGTCGGTGGGCTTGAGGCCCTCCCAGACGCGGCTGGTGCTGCCCTTTATTTCGGGCTGGTTGAGGCAGACGAACCAGTTCCAGGCGGTGACTTCCGGTGCGCCGGTGAACTGCGTTCGCAGGGCATCGGCATGGCCGCCGTAGTCGAAGAAGCCGGTGCAGTCGAAGGAGGGTTGGCTCTGGGCCTGGGCCGAACCGGCCAGGATGCTCAGGACTGCAAGGGAGAGGGCTCGTTGCATGGGGTCTCCTTGGCCGAAGCCTTGTCGAGAGAGCGATGCCCCAGGAAGTACTGCAGGAGCAGGTGTTTTACCGAGGTGACCGGCAGGCGGTCCGGTAAGGGGAGGTCGCAATCGGTGATCAGCAGCGGCCCATCCTGGTCGCTGCTGGGAAGACGGCCGTGGCTCCCACGTACCAGGCGGGTGTCCAGGGGGATCAGGTCCATGTAGTAGCGGAAGCCGAGCAGCTTCTGCGCCAGGCGCCGCGCCACCCGCAGGCGCGGGAAGGCGATGGCGGGGTCGACGAACAGTTCCAGCGGGTCGTAGCCGGGCTTGCGGTGGATGTCCACGGTGCGGGCGAAGTCCGGCGCGAGGCGATCGTCGAACCAGTAGTAGTAATCGAACCAGTAGCCGGGCGCGGCCATGGCCACCAGGTCGCCGGCGCGGGGGTGGTCCAGTTGCCAGGCGCGCTGCTCGTCACGGTCGAGCACCCGCTCGATGCCCGGTTGGCGCGCCAGCAGCGCCTTGACCCGGGGCAGCTCGCGGGGTTCGCGCACGTAGACGTGGGCCACCTGGTGGTCGGCCACGGCAAAGGCGGCGCTGGCACCGGGGTCGAGCAGTTCCCAGCTCAGCGAGCGGCGCACCTGCAGCCAGCCTTCGGCCCGCAGCAGGCGGTTGATGGAGATGGACTGCTGCACCGGCTCGATGCCGTACTCGGACACCAGCATCACCGCGGCGTCCTGGGTGCGGGCGAAGTCCAGCAGGCGGCCCACCTCGGCGTCGATGGCGCGCACCTGGGCACCGATCTCCGGGTGGCGTGGGCCGAGGCGCTGCAGGTCGTAGTCCAGGTGGGGCAGGTAGACCAGTTGCAGGTGCGGCCTGTTGAGGTCGAACTCGGCCATGGCGCAGTCGACGATCCAGCGGCTGGAGCCGATGCCCGCCATCGGGCCCCAGAAGCTGGGGAAGGGGAAGGTGCCGATGCGCTGCTCGATCTCCGCGTGCAGCGAGGCGGGGGACGAGTAGAGGCCGAACACCTTGCGCCCATCGGCGGGGTAGTGCGGGCGCGGGGTGATGGAGGCGCCAACGTCGGCATACATGTTGTACCACCAGAACAGCTGGCTGCAGCGGAACTCCGGCCACTGGCGGGCGATGGCCTGCCAGACCTTCTCGCCCTGGACCAGGGCATTGGGCTGCAGCCAGAAGCGCACCTCGGCCTGGTCGCGGAAGTACCAGCCGTTACCGACGATGCCGTGCCCCGAAGGCGGCAGGCCGGTGAGCATGGAGGCCTGCACACTGGTGGTGACGGCCGGGAACACCGGTTGCAGGCCGGCCATGCGCCCACGCTTGAGCAGGGCGTTGATGTGGGGGGTGTTATCGCCGAGCAGGGACGGGGTCAGCCCGACCACGTCCACCAGCAGCAGGGGCCTGGGGTCAGCCATGGCGCACCGCCCGCCGGCGCAGGGCCGGCCCGAAGCGCGAGGCCAACTGGTCATCGACCCAGGCCAGTTCCGCGGCGATGCCCTGGGCCAGGGCGGTTTCGCTGGCCGGGCGCAGAGCCTCGGGCAGCACGTTCCAGCTGTAGGTCTCCACCTCCAGCACCGGGTGCAGCCCAGGGTGCGCGGCCAGGGTGTCGAGCACCGCGTGCAGGGCCGCTTGGGTGCCTTGCAGCTCCTGCCACTGGAAGCGCTCGGTGAACAGTGGCACGTGGAAATGCACGCGCAGCTCCGTGCAGGCGTGCAGCGCCGGGTCGGCCAGGGCCTGGGGCAGGTCGACCCAACTGCTCAGCCTGCCGTCGTGGCGGCGGCCCTTCACCTGATGCAGGTAGACGCCCTCGGCAAAGCCGGCCAGCCGCTCCAGGGCCATGGCCCGGGCGCGCGCCTGAATCGGCAACTGGCAGGCGAGAGCGTTGGACAGTTGGATCTTGCCCACCGGAATGCCGGCCTGGTGCAGTTGCACCAGGGATTCGCCCACCTCCTCGAACAGCACCGCTTGGTGGCACACGTCGAGGCACAGCGCCAGGTGGCGCCAGTTCGGGTCCGTGTCGCGCCAGCGGGTGAAGAACGCCAGAGCCTCCTCGGTGCGCTCCAGCACGCAGTCCGGTTCCATCTCCAGGCACAGGCGGATGTGCTTGCCGGTGCGCTGGCGCAGTTCGGCCAGGCTCCGGGTGAGTTGGCGCAGGCGGCTCTCGGCGTGCCGCTGACGGGCCGGCGTCCAGTGGGCGCGATAGCCCAGGGGGACGCTGGAGATGACGCCCTGGTCGCAGTCCTCCGGCAGAGCTTCGGCCAGCAGTTCGGCCAACAGCAGGCTGTAGGCCAGACGCCGGGGATCGGCCCAGTCGGGCTGGTACACCTCGGCCTTGACTGCCGCCCCGTGGAAGCGCCCGAAGGGGAAGCCGTTCAGCGAGGTCAGGCGCAGCCCGCAGCGCCGCAGCAGAGCGAGGAAGGCCCGACGGCGGTCCGGCACCTGCAGTTCGCTGGCGGCATGGGCGCTGATCCACAGGCCGCTGTCCTGTTCGGCCAGGCCGCGCTGCCGGCGCACTGCCTGGAACGGCCCGGTGATGGAGGCGCAGAGCGCTTCCAGGTCATGGGCCGGGTGGACGTTGCCGCAGTAACCCAGTTGCGCTGGGGTCCATCCCATCGCACCGTTCATTTCACCACCGGTTCCTGGCCGCGCAGGGCCGAGTTTTCCTGCCACAGGCGGCGTTGGTCGATGGGCAGCAGGCTGCCGACTTCGGCCTTGTCCAACTGGCCGCTCTGGGCGAAGAAGTCCACCGGGTTGTCGAACAGCACCTGCTCCACCTGGGCCTCGCTGAAGCCGGCCTGGCGCATGGCTTCGCCGGTCTTGGGCACCTTCAGCGGGTCGCTGACGCCCCAGTCGGCGGCGCTGTTGACCACCATCTTCTCGGTGCCGTACTGCTGCAGCAGCGCCACCATGCGCTGCTCGGACATCTTGGTGTTGGGGTAGATGGAGTGCCCGCGCCAGCAGTCGCTTTCCATCACCAGGGGCAGGGTCAGCTCGTTGAGGTGGTCGATCAGCACCAGGTGCTCGGGGACGCCCACCTCGCGGATCACCGAAAGGGTGCGGCGGGTGCCGCCGATCTTGTCGCGGTGCGGGGTGTGCACCAGCACCGGCAGGTTGAAGCGCTTGGCCAGGTCCAGTTGGCGGGCGAAGAAGTGCTCCTCCTCGGGGGTGATGTCGTCGTAGCCGATCTCGCCGACGCCCACCACGCCTTCCTTGACCAGGTAGCGCGGGAGGATGTCCAGCACCTCGTTGGCCAGGGTCATGTTGTTGGCCTCCTTGGGGTTGAGGCCGATGGTGCAGAAGTGGTGGATGCCGAACATGCTGGCGCGGAAGCGCTCCCAGCCCACCAGGGTGTCGAAGTAGTCGACGAAACTGCCCAGGCTGGTGCGGGCCTGGCCCTGCCAGAAGGCCGGCTCGATGACGCCGGTGATGCCGGCGTCGGCCATGTTCTGGTAGTCGTCGGTGGTGCGGCTGACCATGTGAATGTGCGGGTCGAAGTACCTGGGCATGGGGGCATCCTTTCTCGGTGTGCGGGGAATCAGGTGCGGGGGAAGTCGGCGGGCAGCCAGCCGGGCGGCAGCCGGCCGGCGCGGGCGTGGGCCTGAAGGCTGGCGATCTGCGCCAGGGTCAGCAGGGGCCAGGCCAGCAGTTGGGCGAGGCCGGGCAGGGCGCTGCGGTCGGCGGCCAGGCGTTCGTTCAACTGGTCCAGCACCAGTTGGTTGAGCACCCCGTTGCGCCGCGCCTCCAGGCCCTGCACGCGGCGCATGTCCAGCTCCATGGCGACGCCCTTGAGCATCAACTGCTGGAAGGCGCGCTCGGGGAAAAAGCGGGCGGGGTAGGGGTTGTCCAGGGCCAGGGCGGCGAACACGTCGCTGCTGTTGGTGCGGGTGGCCTGCAGGGCGAGGTCCAGGCAGGTGCCGTGGCCATCGAGCCAGTCCAGCGCCTTCAGCAGGGCGGCCTTCTCCAGGTCGTCGCCCCAGGCGAAGTAGCGCTTCAGCAGCGCTTCGCGGGCGCCTTCTGGCTGGGCCTGCAGGGCCTGGGTCAGCAGCAGGGCACGGCCAAGCTCACCGCGCCGCCAGTGCAGGCCCTGTACGTACTGCTCGCCAAGCTGGCGGCGCAGGCGACCGCTGAGCAGGGCCAGGGTGTCGCCATCGGGGTGTTCGGCCAGGCGCTGGCAGGTCAGCTCCCAGGCCGCTCGCGCGTCATCGTCGAGGGCGGCGACCAGGGCCTGGCGCAGGTCGGTGATCCGTGCGCTGTCGAGGCGCAGGTCGGGCAGGAGGCAGGCAGTGGGATTCATGTCGGTTTCACCCAGCGTTGCAGGCGCGGCAGGAGCAGGAACACGCCGATGCAGAAGAGGCTGCCCAAGGGCACGTCGGCCAGGGCCAGGACCATGCCGTCGTACAGCGGCAGCGCGCTCAGCCCGGCACCGATGAAGGCCCGCACGTTGCGCTGGCCGGGTCGCGCCAGATGCTGGCGGTAGTTCTTGCCCAGCCAGCCGAGCCAGAGCAGCAGCATCAGCCAGAACATCAGGCCCTCTCCCCGGAGGGCCAGCAGCAGCGGGCTGAGCATCAGCAGCAGCGGGACCAGGCTGGTGAGCCGGTTGAGGTGTTCCTGCCGGGCCACGTAGGTGAGGCCGCTGATGTAGGTGCCCAGCAGCAGCGCACAGAGCCACAGGGACGCCGACGGGGCGCCGAGGCTGGCGGCAGCGGTGAGGTAAAGCGCAACACGGCAGCCGCCCATGAGCCACACGCTGTGCAGGTAGTGCTTGTGCAGCAGGTTGTAGGCCAGGATCAGCCCGGCCAGGGCGGCGGCGCTGGCCAGCAGCCAGAGGGGCTGCGTGGCGAGGCGGCTGAGCAGGAGCACGGCCAGTGCTGCCATACCCAGCAGCCCGGCACTGGCGAGCAGCACCTGCTGCCGGCTGGCCTGGCCCAGGGCGATGGGGCGCGGGTTCTGGTGCTGGCTGTCCCAGTCGGCGTCGAACAGGTCGTTGAGCAGCATGCCCGCCAGGTACAGCGCGGACCCTGCCGCCAGCAGCAGGAGCCAGCCCAGGGCCGAGGGCGGGGCATGGGGCCCGGACGCGCTGGCGATCAATGCGGCAGCCAGGACGTTGGTCCAGACCGTGGGCAGGTTGGAGACCCGTCCCAGGGTCAGCCAGGTGTGCAGCGAGCCCTGGGCCATCATGACGGGGCGCCCTCTGCAGGGGCGAAGGCCAGGTGGCCGAACCCGGCGAGGCGTTCGATGGCCTGCTCCATGCGCAGGTCGTCGATCTGGTGCAGGTCCACGGCGTGGCCGATGCGGTCGAGCATGGGGATCGACAGTGCGCCGCCCAGGTGCTGGCGGAAGTCTTCCAGCCCTTGCAGCACCCGCAGTTGGCCCTGTTCGTCGCGCAGGGTCAGTTCCGCCGGGGAGAGGTCGAAGCCCAGGCCCAGCAGCAGGTGCAGCAGGCGCTCCAGCTCGGAGGTGGGCAGCAGCCCGCTGGCCTGGGCGTAGAGCGCATCCAGGGCCATGCCGACGGCAACCGCTTCGCCGTGGCGGAGCCGGTGGCGGCTGAGTTTCTCCAGCTTGTGAGCGGCCCAGTGGCCGTAGTCCAGCGGCCGGCCGTTGCCGCGCTCGAAGGGGTCGCCGGCGCGGGTGATGTGCTGCAGGTGCAGCTCGGCGCAGCGGTGGATGGCGTGGCGGCTGGGGGCGTGCTCGAAGCGGGCGAGGGCGTCGGCGTGCTGCTCCATCCAGGCGAAGAAGGTAGCGTCCTTGATGGCGGCGACCTTTACCGCCTCGGCCAGCCCGGCCAACTGGTCGCGGCGCGGCAGGCTGAGCAGTAACTGGAAGTCATTGATCACCGCATCGGCGGGCTGGAAGGCGCCCAGCAGGTTCTTCTGCTCGAAGGCGTTGATGCCGTTCTTCACACCGATGCCGGCGTCGTTCTGGGCCAGCACGGTGGTGGGGATGCGCACCAGGCGCACGCCCCGGTGGAAGGTGGCGCAGGCGTAGCCGACGCTGTCCAGCAGCGCACCGCCGCCCAGGGCGAGCACGTAGCAGTGGCGGTCCAGGCCGTGTTCGAGCATCTGCGCGTAGAGCCGCTGCAGCACCTCGGCGGTTTTCGCTGCTTCGCCGGCCGGCACCGGGATGGGCGCGGCCAGCAGGCGCAGGTCCCCGTGGGCTTGCACGTAGCGGGTGATGCGTTCGTCGAGGCCGGGCGCGGCATCGAGCAGGCCGGCATCGGCGAAGGCCAGCAGCGAGACGGGGGCGCTGCCGCGCTGGGTCAGTTGCTCATGCAGGCAAGGGTTGGCGGGGTCGAACAGGTGGTCGGTGAAATGCACCGGGTAGTGGTAGGCCACGGTGAAACGGCCATCCAGGGTTTCGCCGGCCTCGGCGGCACGGGGCTGGCGACGGGCCAGGGCACCCTTGCCGAGCAGGAAAAGCCCGGGCAGGACCATGCTGGCCATCACTGCCCAGAGCAGCACCTGCTCCTCGGCGACAACGCTGCCCAGGGCACTGTACACCAGTGCCAGGCCGGCGTTGGCCAGGGTGGTGATGACCAGGAAGCGTCGCAGCGGGTAGCGCTGCATGCCGGCGGCGAGCACGGAGGTTTCCGCCAGCACCGGCACGCCGCGCAGGCAGATCAGCGACAGGGTGTTGATGCGGTTGGCCAGGCGGCTGGCCTTGTCCCAATCAGCGAGGTTCAGCCAACCCGAGAGCAGGCGGATGTAGCCGGCCCCCAGCCAGTAGCCCAGCAGCGAGCCCAGGCAAAGGCCGGTGAAGATCGCCAGGTAGCCACCAATGGCGCCCAGGGCCGCCACGGCCAGCAAGGAGACCATGCTGGAGGGCACCGGCAGCACCACGTCCAGCGCCAGCAGGGCCACCAGCAGGGCAGCCAGGCCCAGGCTGCGCAGTGGGTCGGTCGCGGTCGGGCCGAGGCCGTCCAGCCATTGCTGCAAGGGGGCTTCGAGCAGCAGGAAGCTGACGATCACCAAGCCCACGAAGAGGGCCAGCGATAGGCAAAGGAATTCCGTACGGCCTCTGCGGGAGAGGACGTGAGTCATCAGGCCACGTTTCATGCGAAGTCCTTGTTCTTATGGCGGATTTCCGTATCCCGTCTGTCTCAAGGCGCGCTGCCGTGCAGCGGATTCAGCGGGGCCGACACACTTCCGGATGGGTCGGTTGGGAGAAGGCTTACCTGTGCTGTGGTTTTGCTATCAACGTAGCCAGCGAAGGGGTATTTGCAAGGCGCCGCGACTGGCCCGCCAGTGGCAGCAGAAGCCCGCACCAGGGCGCTGCGTTCTACTTCATGGAGGGACTGAAAGCCGCGTCGGACGAGGGGTCCGAGGGGGCAGGGCGCGTAGGCGAGGACGCCACCTGCCAATCCATTGGTTATGGATGCGCGGTCCTGTGATGAAGAAAGGCTCTAGCAGGCACGGGTGCCCTCAGCAGGATTGCAGCGGCAGCCGGTGGCAACCCGTTGGGTGTTGGCGGGCGAAACGAAGCGAGGCCCCGGGCCTCGCTCCAGGGTGTTACAGCGCCATGCGGTATTCGATCACGCCGGGTTTCTCGGCGATCCAGTCATACAGGCGCTGGGCGGTGTGGTTGGTTTCCTGGGTGTGCCAGTAGAGCCGGTCGCAGTGGCGGGCACGGGCCTGGTGTTGGACGTGTTCGATGAGCTGCTTGCCGATCATCCGCCCACGGGCCTCGGGGGAGACGAAGAGGTCTTCCAGGTAGCAGAAGTCGTTCTGCCCCCAGGTGGAGCGGTGGAACACGTAATGGACGAAGCCGAGCACCCGCTCGCCCTCCACGGCCACGGCGCACTCCACCGGCTCGCTCGCGTCGAAGAAGCGGGCCCAGGTGCGCCGGGTGATTTCCGGCCCCAGTTCCACCTTGTAGAACGCCTGGTACTGGCCCCAGTACGTCTGCCACTGCTCAAAGTCCGCGTCCGTAACGGGGCGAACGGCTACCACCTGCTGCATTGCTGTCATGGGTCTGAATCCTTGCTGGTCATGAAAGTCCGGGTCGGCAACTGCCAGGGCCCAGGCCGGGATTTATACCGGGGCAGTGGTGGGTGATTACGGACCAGTTTTTAGCAGTCAGGCAGACCAATTTTCGGCGTGTGCCAGGGGTTCAGCCCTCGTCTACGGCTTGGGGCGCCTGGTTGCGTTCTGGCCGCTCAGGGCCGCCGCGTCGTATTGCCGCGCTCGGTGTCGCTGCCGGCCGGCTTCAACTGGCTCAAGGCCAATGGGCGGCGGCAGTACCTGCGCGCTCGGCTGGTACCGGTGGCTGGTGAGCTGCGAGCCGTGCTGCACGCGCATCAGGGCTCGGCGATGCTGGGGGCCATGAGCTGGGCAGAAGGTTTTGCGGTGGTGGAGACGGGGCAGACTTTGAGGGCTGGGGAGCCCGTTGAGTTCCTGGCGCTGGACGGCCTCTTGGCCTGAACCGCTTGACCGTGATCAAGGCAGCCACAAATGCCCTGTCTAGACTGGCGCATCGCCGTTCGAGCAGGAGTCGATTCATGCATCTGGTCTGTCCGGCGGGCAGTCTGCCCGCCCTCAAGGCTGCTCTCCAGCAAGGCGCGGACGCCATCTACGTGGGCTTTCGCGATGACACCAACGCACGCCACTTCGCCGGGCTCAATCTGGATGAGCGGCAGTTGGAGACCGGCCTTCAACTGATCCGCCAGCGCGGCCGGCAGCTCTATGTGGCGGTGAACACCTACGCCCAGCCTCAGGGGTGGGCGCGCTGGCAACGCGCTGTGGACCAGGCGGCGGCGCTGGGCGTGGATGCGTTGATCGCGGCCGATCCCGGTGTGCTGGCCTATGCCAGCCGGCGCCACCCCGATCTCAACCTGCACCTTTCCGTGCAGGGCTCGGCCACCAACCCGGCCGCGCTGGCGTTCTACCAGCAGCGCTACAACATCCGCCGCGCGGTGCTGCCACGGGTGCTGTCCCTGGCCCAGGTGCGCCAGGTGGCGGAGAAGAGCAGCGTGCCGCTGGAGGTGTTCGCTTTCGGCAGCCTGTGCATCATGGCGGAGGGCCGCTGCCACCTGTCGTCCTACGTGACGGGGGAATCGCCCAACCTCTGCGGCGTGTGCTCACCCGCCAAGGCGGTGCGCTGGCAGGAGGATGCCGAGGGCCTGAGTTCACGCCTCAGCGAGGTGCTCATCGACCGCTATGCGCCGGGCGAGCCGGCAGGCTACCCGACCTTGTGCAAGGGCCGCTTTCTGGTCGAAGGCCAGCGCTTCCATGCGCTGGAGGAGCCCACCAGCCTGAACACCCTCGACCTGATCCCGCAGTTGGCGGAGATGGGCATCGCGGCGGTGAAGATCGAGGGCCGCCAACGCAGCCCGGCCTATGTCGAGCAGGTCACGCGGGTCTGGCGCGAGGCACTGGACGCCCACGCCAGCGGCCGCTTTGTCGTCCAGGAGCGTTGGCGCAGGGCACTGGACGGGCTGTCGGAAGGCAGCCAGACGACCCTCGGCGCTTACCACCGATCCTGGCAGTGAGGACCCTATGAAACTGAGCCTCGGACCCGTGCTGTTCTACTGGAGCCGCAACAAGCTGCTGGACTTCTACGCCGAGATGGCCAGCCAGCCGCTCGACATCATCTACCTGGGTGAGACGGTGTGCTCCAAGCGCCGCGCCTTATCGCTGGACGACTGGTTGGGGCTGGCCCGCGAGTTGCGTGAGGGCACTCGGGCCGAGCTTGTGCTGTCGGGCCTGGCGCTGGTGGAGGCGTCCTCGGAGCTCTCCAGCCTTCGCCGCCTGTGCGACAACGGCGAGCTTATGGTGGAAGCCAACGACATGGGCGCGGTGCAGTTGCTGGCGGAGCAGGGCAGGCCCTTCGTCGCCGGCCCGGCGCTCAATCTCTACAACGCCCATGCGCTGATGGAGCTGCAAGCCTGTGGCCTGCAGCGCTGGGTGCCGCCGGTGGAGTGCTCCGGGCGACTGCTGGACGAGTGCCTGCAGCAACTCGACGCTTTGCAGGCGCCGCGCCCGGAGGTGGAGTTGTTCGCCTACGGCCATCTGCCGCTGGCGTATTCGGCCCGCTGCTTCACGGCACGGGCCGAGAACCGGCCCAAGGACGATTGCCAGTTCTGCTGCCAGAACTACCCCGAAGGCATCCCGCTGCTGAGCCAGGAAGGCCAGGCGCTGTTCACGCTGAATGGCATCCAGACGATGTCCGCCGTGGTGGGCAATCTGCTGGCCGACTACGCCAGTGTCGCGGGCAGTGGCGTTGATGTGCTGCGCCTCAGCCCACGCAGCGAGGGCATGGATCGGGTCATTGGCGAATTCGCCGCCGTGCGTGACGGTGCCTTGCCGCCCCTCGCGGTCAGTGGCTGCAACGGTTACTGGCACGGCAAACCGGGGATGCTGGCCGTGGAGGAGGGCGGGCTATGAGCGTCGCCAAATGGGCCTTGAGACTGGGCCAGCCGCTGCTGCCTTACAGCCGTCACGTGCCGTTCGCCATCCAGCGCCGAGTGATCGAGCTGGCTGCCGCGCGGTTGTTCGCCGCGCCGCTGTCCGAGGGTGCGTTCCATCTGCTGGAAAATCGCTGGCTGCGCCTGGAGGTCAGCGACCTGGGCCTGGCCTGGTGCGTGAGTTGCAGCGGCAATCGGCTGCGAGTGGCCCAGCGCCGCTCGGTGGATGTGTGCATCCGCGGAACCTGGCGCGACTTCCTGTTGCTGGCCAGCCGCCAGGAAGACCCGGACACACTGTTCTTCCGTCGGCGCCTGGTCATCGAAGGCGATACCGACCTGGGACTCGGCATGAAAAACCTGCTCGACGGCCTCGACCCGGACCAGTTGCCACCGAGGCTGTGGCAGTTCATGCAGGAGGTTGGGGCGCAGGTGCGGTAGGTTTTACGCCGTGCCTACACAGCAGGCATGCAACGGCTGATCCAGTAAAAGCGCTCAGGTCGTTCGCCATTCTTGCCCAATGCCTTAAAGTGGCCGGTCGCAGAAAGAACCGTCATGGCCGTAGCCATGAAGGGCTTTCATTCTTTACGGATACGTGTGTGGTGAAGATGAACAAGCCTTTCATTTCGCTGTGCCCTGAAATCACTCGGGCACACGCGCTGACGTTGATGGACTGGTTGGAGGATGAGCGCGTCACCTGCTACCTGAGCGATTCGCGTGATGTCTCGCGCTCCATCGAGCAAGCCATCGATCGGTCTCAATCGCCGATCCTCACTCATCTGTTCAACCGGGATGGCCGATTCTTCCTGGCCTTCGACCGGCACGACACCCCGGTGGGCTTTGTCCGCCTCATCAAGACCGGCCCGGATTGCGAGATCGTCCTGGCCATCGGAAACAGCGGCGAGTGGGGCCGGAACCTCGGCGCCAGTACGATCCGCGAGGGCATGAAGCTGGCCTTCCTCGACATGCGGGCCAAGAAGCTCATCGCCAAGATCCACCCGGACAACGTGCGATCACTGAAAGCCTTCCTGCGCAGCGGCTTCCTGCTCGAGAGCGAAACGCCGTCATTGAAGTCGCTTGCCATGTCGGCGGAACGCTATTTCCAGCTCTTGCGCGAAGGTGCTCTTGGCAATGCCACGGGCATATCCATCACCGAGTTCGACAAGGCCAGGCTCGAAAGCCTGATCGTCCTTGAAGAAGGCCCAGCCATTGTGGAACTCGAGCATGAAATCGAGCGGGCCACCGTCGTCACGCCGGAGCAGGTGGCGCGCGATGTCGTCACGATGAACTCGCGGGCTTTGCTGCAGGTGGACGACGAAGAGCTCGAGGTGGTCCTGGTCTACCCGGAAGACGCAGACAGCCGCGCCGGTAAGCTTTCCGTATGCTCCGACATCGGCGCCGCCATCCTGGGTTACCAGGAGGGGGATGCCATCGACTGGCGAATCTCAGACCGGACCCGCCGGATCGAGATCAGGAAGGTGCTTTACCAACCGGAAGCTGCAGGTGACTTCCACCTGTAGTTGGCTGCGCAGGCATCGCTCTCGGCGCCCGCGAAACGAAACAGCCTCGACCAGTACCTACGTGGCGAAGGTCGAGGCGATGTCCGATACGAACGAAGCGGGGCGAGTGAGTGAGAGGACACAGGCATCAGTGATGCCCAATCCATAACATGCAATTTAACATAATATGCATTATGGGTTAATTACGTGTTTTCTGGCTGAGTGATTCCCCAGTGCTTTCCACGCTGTGGATACGCTGGAAATCGTCCTTGGCTCGCTCTTCGATCAGTCTTTCGGTTTTTACGCCGTTCCCACACACCACGGTCATCGCCCGGCGCGTTCCTTCATCTGCGCCAGCATGGCCGCCAGCAGGTCCTGATGTTCGTCTGCATCGGATGGCAACCCATCGGCGGCGTACCAGGCGCTGTCCGCTTCGTAATGCGGGCCGATGAGACCGACCGTACCTTTGCCGTAGGACGAGATTCGCGCGGCGATGCGCCGGGATTTCGTGTAGTACGCCGTCGCCTCGGCACCAGCCGGGAGCCGGCTGCCGAAATGCGGGCCGGCCTGATAGTAGACGTCGCGCTGCTCGTTGCCTGCGGGCAGTTGGATGGAGATGAACTGCGCCGTGTTGTCCTTCGGGATTTCCTGATCGACCTCGGCCAGCTCGATCAGACCAAAGGCCGGTATGCCTTCCTTCTCGTCGGCATAGCGCCCAGCCAGGTAACCGCCGGCACAGATGCCCAGGTACTGGCCACCCTGGGCGACGAAGTCACGGATGGCCTGCACCTGGCTGGCGGACAGCTCCGACAAGGTGTCCATGATGTCGTCCGAGCCACCCGGCTGTACGTAGAGATCGGCGTCCTCGAGCACCTCGGCGCTGAGTTGTTCTTCATCCACCAGGCGGACGTTGTAGCGCTCTTTCTGCAACAGCTCGGCGACGGTCTTCGCGCAGCCGTCGCAGGTGCCGGCACCGTCGAAGATCACCGCCAGTTCGGCCTTGGCCAGCAGCGGAAACACCAGGGCCAGGGCGGCCAGTACAGTCTTTTTCATCAGCACAGTTCCTTTGTGTTGGAGTGGCACGGGCACTACATGTAACAAGCCCGTATGGCGGTTAATCGCTTATGACAGCGTCAATTTACGCAAGCCTTGAGCGTCGACGAGAAGGGTCGCTCCCCTCCTCCCCCTACCCGTTCACCTGTCTCAAAGGTGCGCGTCGACCTCACTGGCAATGCGCCCCAATGCCAGCCACACCCTGTGCTCCCGCTGGAACGGCAGCGCGGGCTCGACGGTGATGTCCAGGGGGTCAGCCCGGTGAGGATGTCCTTTCGTTCATCCCGGGGCAGGATCGCCACGTGCTGGAATGGCTGCCGAAGGCCCTTCGAGAGCACCAGTGTCGGGGCATCGCCAGTGATCCGAACGGGCACGGCTTCGGGAGAATCGATGGGCTGCGCCAGGACCGAGAACACCGGATCGATGCTCTTCTCCAACTCGACGAAGCCCACCAGGACCAGCAGCGCCTGGCGTTGGCTGGGCAATGCCAGCGAGAAGACCGACCCCACAGGCGCCGTGGTACGGACCTTCCTGGGCTTGGGCGACGACACCTTCACAGACTTTTCCGTCGGCTGAGGGGTAGCCAGCCTGGCTTCTAGCGCCTTGAGGGTCTTGCGACGGGCCGGCACATCCCGCGGCGCATCGCGCTCCCACACGAACAGGTCCCCGCCCGCGCGCAGCAGCGACAGCGCCTTATCCTTGAGCGTCTCGTCCAGCCGGCCGTACCTCCAGGCCGTGTCGGCCAGGGCGACGTACACCAGGCAGGCCACCTCAGGCTCGCCCAGCCGTGCGGCATGGCGGCCCAGGACCTTCTCGCAGGCCTCGCCGTGGGAAAGCCCGTGCTTCAGGTGCTGGACGTAGTCATCCCGCACATCACAGGTGGTGTCATTGGAATACAGCCCCGTGCCCCAGGCGCCCATGGTTCTACACCTCTCCAGTATTCGGATTTGGCAGGCTGTCGTGCCGCAGCAAATAGCCCATCGACTCCAGCGTCATATCGAGGGGGTTGGCGAAGCGCTGCTGGCGCAAAACGACAGCACACTAAACCAAAGGTCCCCGGCACCTCAGTGCGCTGCTCACGGATTCAGGCACGAGCCAGCAGAACGCATCACCGCCCTGCCCTCGCCGGCTCATAACGAGGGCAGCTCATATGAGTTCAGGCGTTCAAGAAAGAGCGCTGCCGTCTCATTCAAAGTTCGTCCCGGTCCTTTCCTGATCGGCCGAATACCAGATGCCCGTTACCTTGCCGGTCAGTTCCGAAACAGCGACCTGCCCGATGAAGCGGCTGTCATTGCTGCCGTCGCGGTTGTCGCCCAGCAGGTAGACATGCCCCTCCTCGATCTTCAGAGGCGCGAGCGTCAGCGAGTAGTCCCGCTTCACCCGCTCGGCCGGTGCGCCGAGAAGGCCGAAGTTACGACCGTTGTTGATCACCTCACCGTTTACGATGGCCAATGTATCCCCGGCCACAGCCGCCACGCGTTTGGTGGCCTCGATACCTTTGTAGCGATACACCACGATGTCACCCGCCTTCGGCGTGTCGTAGTGCGTGTCGGCGACGATGTAATCGCCTATCGACAGCGTCGGGACCATCGAGCCGGAAGGAATGTAGTAGAGGGCATATCCGAGCACGCTGGAGCGCAGCGTGAAGATCAATACATAGGTGAGCGCCACGATGGGCACTACATATGACAAGTGAGTGACGGCACTCGGACGCGGCACCGATTCGCTCACCTTTTCAGCAAGCGCCCCAGCCATCCAGGCTGAAGTGAGCTTCACCAGCACGATGAATGCGCCGGCTACATAGAGGCCGATCGGGCTCGCAATCAAGCCCAGAAGACCCGCAAGCGTTATGCCTCCGTACAACAGGCCGACGACGACCAATGCCCACTTGAGCCTGCCCACATACATCAACCCCCAGCCGGCCACCAGGAACGACATGAGGAATGCGAGCATTGGATTTCTTTGAGCGTTCATAAGCGGTGCCAACTCCCTTGAGCACTGGTTCTGGCGGGCGCTGGATGATGCCCGGCGAACGATCTGGACGCTACTGGCAGTTGGTGTTCTGAGGCGCCGGTCACCCTCGTCCCCACTGACTTGCCTGCGCAGACACGCTGCTGGCGCATACCGCTGGGAGTCATGTCGTCACCCTCCCCAGCAAACCGGTCTCAGGCAGATTTACTGCGGGTTCGTAACTTCAAATCAGATATCCTTCCGCCCTCCTGGCAACTCCTGCCCCCCGGTATACGCAGCGGCTGTGAGCCTTTTCCGTCACAACGCTGGCTATGTCACTCACCCACAATTTGGTACTGCACAGTTCCATGAAGAAACTCATAGCGATCTCCTTCATCCTTCTAAGCGGCTGTTCAATCTTTCCTGAAACCAAGGAAGAGCTGCTGCAAACGGGCACCAAAAGCCCGGAATACTGCTTCAACAACGAGAGCGAACTGGTTGCCAGACGCGTCGAGGCCTATCTGTCGAAGTGCTATAGGCCAAGCTACGTTCGCACTGGAGAAGTCACCGGCTTCGTAAATAACCAACAGGTAAAGAAAGAAGTAAGCAATGGAGCCACTGAGCTTTCTGTTTACTCGCCATCAGGCACGGGCGCCGGCTACTTCTTGAATGTGCTGATTTCAAAAGGCGACGCCAGTTGCAAGACAAAAATGTCTGTTACTGCTTACAACTTTGCGTGGGTAAGACACTTCAAGAAGCTGAATGAGAGCGCAAACGGCGGTGACCCGTGGTGTCCCTTGTAAGCCCCCGCATACGGTTCTTTTCGCGCTGGGTGCCTTAAGCCTCTTTCCTGTAAGGATTGGGCAGATCGTTGCGTTCGAGCAGGTATTCCATCGAGTTGTTGATCGCCCACACCAGAAGCGCATCCAGCGTCATGTCGAGGGGTTGGCCGTTCAGCAGCGGTTCGAGCCGCTGCAGGGTGCCGGGGTAGTCTTCGGTGTGGAAACGGAATCGCCCGTAGTTGCCGTGGCGGTCCACCAGAAGATAGGTGCAGTAGTGGTCATCGTCCGACCAGCGCCCGAAGCAGAAGTAGTTGGCGCTCAGGTGCGCGATCTGTTCTTCCGACAACTCCTCCCTGGCGAAGTACTCGCCGAAGTTCCAGGCGATCGCCGGGCAGAACGCATGCAGGCACGGGTAGGAGGTCGAGGTTGAACGCCCGTAGATCTCGAGGATGCGACGGTCGCCCCAGCGGCCGCGATCCGCAATGACGTCGTAGATGGCGAAGCGCTTCCTGAACAGCGCCTTCAGTTCCTCCGGCATCGCGAATGCATGCTGCGTCTCGGCGCTCAGCAGGTCCTCGTCGGAAACAGCGCCCGACCACTCGAACAGCGTGCCATCCTGGAAATACTCGTCGAAGTACAGCTCATAGGTTTCCCCTTCCTCGTCGTAGAACGCATGCAGGCTCCGGCAGAACGACTTGAAACGGTTCAGGGCCTCAGGCCAGGTTTCGTCCGCCCCGCCACGGAGATGCTCGCCGTAGCTGTTTTCACCAGCGGGTTTAGGCTGGATGCCGAGGATGCCTTTGAGTTTTTTGAACACGGTAGGGCCTTGATGAAGGATTTGGGGGGTGTGAGGACATTAAATGAAAAGGGTTCTGCTTGGACGGGCGTGGTTATCGAATCGAGAACTGGCTAGTAGGCATGGCGTACGCCCTCCTCCAATGCGCTATCGTCGGCCTACCGAACGTAGACACACAGCTGACAGCTTCTTAACCTTCAAGCAAGTTGCTATTTCTGCCACTCCGGCTGGTCCGAGCCTTTACTGCTGAAGTAACCGATTCAAAAGACAAGGAACGTTATGCATCAAGGATTGATCCGCTTTACAACGCTCGCCCCCGACCGCGACTCAGGTCATACAACCGGGATTCTAGTAGCCGCGCATGACCTGCGAGACACCGGAGATCTCACAGTCAGCGAGCATTCGGAACTGCGGACCTCATTGGTGTGGTTCAACGAGAATCTGACTGTCCCGAGCGTACTGAAATCCATGGAGCATCGACGGGCCATCTCCTGGTTCAAGCCGGCGGCCACTGAAGCCATCCAGCGCATGTGGCACCTGAAGACCCTCTTGGAACTTCATGGCCTCCACGTTGACGTGCTTCGAACCTCTGTGCCCGGTTCAGTTGTCTACGAAGATGAGTGGCAGATCATCGCCAAGCCTGCCAAGGGGCAGCGTTACTAAAAGCGTGCTACTTACGAGCCAATATGGATATCCGGTGCTGCCGATAGCCGACGCTTAAGAGGGGCAGCTGCCGACCAGAGGTGTTCATTCAGTCTTGGATTGCTAACTTCTTGACAGCGAATGAGTTTTTCCAAAAGTAAAAATCCAGAGTCTCATACTTATTGAAAGCACCCGCTAATATCAATAAGCTAAATCCGCAACAAACAACATCAAGGAGAGATACTATGGCGCTTAAGCCAGGCCCAAAACCCATTGCCAAGTCAACCGGCGAAGTCGACAAGCGTCGCCGTGACAATAAGGAAACTCCGGGAAACAATCCCGACTTGAAACCTAGCAAGCCCAAAAAGAAGTAGGCTATCACCGGCAAAAGCTACTGTAATGGTAGCTTTTGTCATTTTAATCAGCAGGTTATGAGCGCATAGTCTTAAAATTTAATTGCACCTGCTTCGCAAAGAGCCTGAGTGACTGTTTCCGACTGATAGCAGTCGTTCACGAGGAGCTTTGTGAATCGCCACTACTCATCTACAACACACCGCTCAAATACTTGAATAGCGGCAGTAGCCCTTCTCCACTTGCTCTCACGCTCCCCCATCCCTATCCTCCCACCGCCACGGTCAATCCCGTGGTCGGGTTTGACAGCCCGCATACGTTGGCGCGATTGCGCCGCAGGGTGCATGCGAAAAACGGCGAATGTTTTTTGCAGGCATCAGCACGCATGCAGTTTTCATAACTGCTCTGCTTTATGGCAGGTCGCGCGGGGAGGTCCTCGTGGCCTGCCGGTTCCAACGTGCCGGTCTGTCAACCCCGCGTGCCCTGTCACCCTTCGATTGACAGCGAATGGCGACAGCTACCTGACCTTACGTTGGAGCTGCACCATGCATGACGCATCCACCCCCATCACCTTTCAACGCCATTGCCACCAACTGCGCGCAGTGATGATCGACAACCGCCCCTGGTTCGTCGCCATCGATTTCGCCCTGATGATCGCCGCTGCCCGCCCCTATCGGCTGACCAAGCGCCTGTATCCCCACCAGCACCGTTTCGCGACGCTGCGCTTTGCCAGCGGTCGTTGCGAGGAGCTGGAGTTGATCAGCGAGGCCGGGCTTTACCGGGCGCTGTATCGCTTCGGGCATCCGGAGCATTGCGCGTTGAGCCAGTGGCTCAGCGACGAGGTGATCCCTGCGCTGTACGACTATCACCGCGAGGTCGATGCCAGCCCGCGACGCATCCTGATGACCTGGGCGAACCAGCGTGTCGGAGCTCTGCGTTGGCAGGGAGAGCTGTGGATTGCGCGGCGGGACCTGCCGCGTTTCATGGCCGCGCACGATGACCCGGCATTGAGTGATGGGCCGAGTTGGAAGCGGTTCATCTAGGGCTCGGCCGGGAACGCCGCACTAAGGTGCGGCGTTTTCTTTGTTGCGTGTGCCGGGCAGGAACGGTGGGCTGAAGCCCACCCTACGTACTGGAGCCGCCCGGCCCACCCTACGGCCTGAAGCGGAGCGCCACCCGGTGACTCAGGCAGCTCTACCCTGCCCCGCGCGGCGGCGTGACGAGAGCGGCAGCAGGTGGCGCAGTTCTTCTTCGACGATGCGGTTTTCGAGGCGCATATCGAGCATGGGGCAGCTCAGTTCCAGGCAGTCGCCGTGCTGCAGGTGGGTGGCGACGATTTCGCTGTCGAGGCGGCTGAACAGGTAGTGGACCATGCCCGGCTGGAGGAATTGCGGGTGCTGCTCCAGCAGGGCTTCGCCGGCTTCCCGCGAGGCACGCCAGGCCTGTGGGTCGAGGCGCAGGTGGGTTTCGCTGAAGCAGGTGCCGTTGCGCTCGATGCGTTGGCGCAGGTGCAGCGGTTCGTCCAGCTCGCCCAGCAGCAGTTCCGAGGCCACGGCGCATTCGAGCAGGTGGGCGCGGGCGGAGTGGCCCTGCAGCGGGTCGTGCAGGTCGTGGCCGAGGGTGACACCGACGTGGAGCAACTGGCCCCGCGAGCCCACCAGGTAGATGGAGACCAGGCAGGCGTCCGCCGCGATGGCCTGGACGTGGTACGGCACTTCGAGGTCGTCGCGGTCGATGCGCAGGACGCGGCCGTTGCCCTTGTAGAACCAGCCGGCATCGTCCCGCGCGCCCAGCGGCAGGCCGCTGACGTGGGTGAGCAGCGGGTTGTCGGGCATGGCGGGCGGGCGTAGGCGGGTTTCCTGGCGCAGGGCGGGCAGCGTTTGCGTCGGGCCCGGCAGGTGGCGCAGGTGCGCCAGGTGGTCCTGATGGCGGCGCGCGCAGTCCTGCAGGGTCTGGTAGAGGCCGCTGCTTTCGCCGTGCACCCGCACCGTGTGCGCGGGGTCGTTGCCCAGCAGGCCGATGCGCGGCCCGCCGCTGTGTTCGATGTCGAGGACTTTCAGGTAGTCGCCCATTTCAATTACTCCCTTATAAGCAGTGCGGCGTTGGCCGGCGGAGTGGCTTCGCGGGGTGCCTGTATGCGGCCTTCCTTGAGCCCGAGCGCCAGGCAGAGGCCGGCGAGGCTGCCGGCCAGGGCCAGGTAGAGGATCGATGGCAACCCGTGGTGGGTGGCGAGGTAGCCGGCGAGGATCGGCGCGAGGCCGCCACCGAGGATTTCGCCGAAGCCGATGACGATGCCGGTGGCCGCCGTGAGCAGGTGCGGCGCCACCGACTCGCCCGTGAGCGGGCCGACGGTGAGGCAGATGAGGCTGAAGTTGAAGAAGGTGATGAAGAACAGCACTCCGAACAGCAGCCAGGGGTCGGCGGGGGTGACGATCAGCATGGCGACCAGCGCGGCGCTGGCGCAGAACGAGAGCAGCACCACCGGCTTGCGCCCGAAGCGGTCGGACAGGCCAGGGATGATCAGTTGGCCGACGAAGCCGCCGAAGCCGATTGCCGAGATCACCAGCGCCATCGCCTCCAGCGACAGCCCGAGGTGGTCGGTGAGGTAGCTGGGCAGCAACGCGCAGAGCACGAACTGGCAGGTGAGGATGCAGAACATGATGCCGATGTTGCGCCGCACGTTGCCGCTGCCGAGGGCCGCGAGCCACAGGTGCCAGGGCCGCTCGACCGTGGTTTCCACTGGCGCTGGCACAGGGCGGTAGGTGCGGTGCAGCCACCAGGCGAGGATGAACCCGGGGATGGACACGCTGATGAACACCCAGCGCCAGGAGCCGAGCCAGGCCAGCAGACCGGCGGCGATCAACGGCCCGAGGCCGAGCCCGAGGATGGGGAACACTGCCTGTTGCACGCCGATGTTGAAGCCGATGCGCCGGGGGTGCGAGACCTGGGTGGTGACGCTGATGCTGGTGGGGGTGAAGGCACCCTCCGAGAAGCCCATGAGGCCACGCAGGAGGATGAGCCCGAGCACCCCGCCGGCCAGGGCGGAGAGCCCCGAGAGCAGCGAGAAGGCGAGCACGGAGACGACCAGCACGCGCTTGGCGCCGAGCCGCTCCACCAGGCAGCCCATGCCCAGGGCGGAGACGCCCCAGGTCAGCGCCAGGGCCGCGGAGATGTTGCCGAGGTCCTGATAGTCCAGTTGCAGGTCGCGCATGATCAGCGGGAACAGCGGCAGGATGATGAAGCGATCCAGCCCCACCAGGCCGAAGCTCAGCGACAGCAGGATCACCATGCGTGTTTCGTAGCGGGCATCCCAGCCCGTGTCGCTTGCCTGCTCGCGCATGGCCAGCCCTCCTCTTCTAAGGAGCCGAAAAGGGTGGCGCGGGTTGCCCCGCGCCACCGTGCCCGAGGGTACTCAGGCTGCCCATTCACCGAGTGCCATTTCGGCGGTGAAGCCCGGCCCGAACGCGGCGAGCAGACCTTTGCTGCCGGGTTTGGGGGAGCTGTCGAACTGCCGGCGCAGCACGTCGAAGACCACCACGCTGGCGATGTTGCCGGCCTCGGAGAGGCTGGTGCGCGAGAGCGAGACGCGCTCGGACGGCAGGTCCAGGTGGCGGACCAGTTCGTCGAGGATCTTGCGGCCGCCGGTGTGGAAGATGAAGAAGTCGTTCTGCGCGCAGTTCTGCTGGTAGCCGGCCTGGTTGAGGCGTTCGATCACTGGGGCGACGTCTTTGATGGAGTTCATCACCGCCTTGTCGAGGGTGAAGTGGAAGCCGGTGTCCTTCACGTCGTACTTGATGTAGTGCTCGCTCTTGGGCAGGAAGAACGAGTCGGTGGCCTTGATGCGGAAGCCCTTGGCCTCGTCGTCGGCGCGCAGCACGCAGGCGGAGACGGCATCACCGAACAGCGCCGCCGAGATGAAGGCGTGCAGCTTGGTGTCGTCCGGCTGGTAGCACAGCGAGGAGAACTCCAGGGACACGATCAGCACATGGTTGTCGGCCTTCAGGGTGGCGAAGTCATGGGCGCGGTTGATGGCGGCGGCGCCGGCCACGCAGCCGAGCTGGGCGATGGGCAGCTGGATTGTGGAGTTCGGCAGGCCGAGGTCGTTGATCAGGTGGGCGGTGAGCGACGGCATCATGAAGCCGGTGCAGGAGGTGACGATGACCATGCGCACGTCCTCGGGCTTGAGGCCGGCATTGTCCAGCGCCTGGCGGGCGGCGGCGGAGGACATCTCGCGGGCGGCACGCTCGTAGACGATGCTGCGGTGGGTGAAGCCGGTGTGGATGGCCAGCTCGTCGATGGGCAGCACCAGGTGGCGTTCGTTGACCTCGGTGTTGAGGATCATGCGCTTGGCCAGGGCCATGCGCGGGTGGTCACCGTGGAGGTTCTCCAGGTGCTCGATCATCTGCTGCTGGGTGATCTTGTGTTGCGGGAACAGTACGTGGGGTTGGCAAAGAGTCGACATGTTGAATCCTCGTTGATCGTTCAAAATTTGTTCATTCAGTGGGTAAGAACCCGTTCTTCAGGCACAGCCAAGCCCGTCAGCGCTGGCGTGGGCCAGCACTTCCCGGGGGGGGGCAGCGGCAGGAGAAAAGGGCGTAAACCTCACGCCGGAAAAAGGTTCTTGTTATGGCTGCCACGGAGCCCATTCGGGCCCCGCGGGCAAGAGCCTCAGTGGTCGAGTACGAACTTGTAGGCGTACTGCCAGGCCAGGTTGCTTTCACGCACCTGCTTGCGGACCACCATCTTCACGCGAGCGCCGACCTTGAGCTGGGCCGGATCGACGACGTCGACGATCTCGGAGGCGATCACCAGGCCGTCGTCCAGACGCACCATGGCGATGTGCCGCGGCACCACTTCGCCGTAGCCCATGGCCGCCAGGATCGGGTTCTCGGCGTTGGCCATGACTTCGATATGGCCGGTGCGCTCGCAACGGTAGGCACTGACCTTCAGCGAGTTGCAAGCGCCACAGACGGTGCGCCGGGGGAAGAAGATCTCGTGGCATTCGTCGCAGCGGCTGCCTTCGAGCCGGTATTTGCCGCCATGCTCGCGCCATTCGCGAAGCATGCTGGCGGTGGTCATCCGGTGGATCTGCTCGGGGTACAGGGACATGGTCGACACTCCTTAGTCGTTGGACAGGACGATCACCGAGTTGTGAGCGGCGTAGCCACCCAGGTTCTGCGAAACGGCGATACGGGCGCCGGGAACCTGGTTGGTGGACTCGCCGCGCAACTGGCGGAACAGTTCGGTGATGTGCAGGATGCCGTCGGCGCCAGAGGCGTGGCCGCGTCCGATGTTGCCACCGTCGGTGTTCAGCGGCAGTTGGCCGTCCAGGGCGATGCCGCCCTCGCGGACGAAGTCGCCGGCCTGCCCGGGTTTGCACACGCCCATGGACTCCATCTGGATGAGCCCGGCACCGAGCAGGTCGTAGACCTGGGCGACGTCGATGTCCTTGGCGGTGATACCGGCCTTCTTGTAGGCGATCTCGGCGCAGGCGATGGAGTTGGCCGAGACGGCCATGCCGACGTCCTGGGGCAGGCCCGGGTACTTCAGTGTCGGGTTGTGGTAGCGGGTGCCGTAGTAGTGCGACACGCCGGTGTAGGCGCAGCCCCGCACGAACACCGGTTTGTCGGTGTACTTGTGGGCCAGGTGCTCGGCCACCAGGATCGCGCAGCCGCTGGCCTCGCCCCAGGCGAGCATGGAGCCGCAGGCCTCGGTGCGCTTGAGCTCTTCGAGGCTGGGGATGGGTTGGCCGTAGCGGGTGGAGCCGGGGGTGTTGTGGGCGTAGATGCGCATCTGCCGGCCGAAGCTGGCGAGCACGTCGGCCTCGCGGCCAGCGTAGCCGTACTTGTGGAAGTACTCGGCGGTGGCCAGGGCGAAGGCGTCAGTGTGGGAGATGCCGAGGAAGTAGTCGTACTCGCACTCGGTGCTAGAGCCGATGTACTCGGCGTAGTTGAAGTGGTCGGTCATCTTCTCGAAACCGCCGCACAGGACGATGTCGTATTCGCCGGAGGCCACCATCTGGTGGGCCATCTGGAACGACACCGAGCTGCTGGTGCAGTTGGCGGTGCTCATGAAGGTGGGCGCGGGGCTGATGCCGAGTGCGTCGGACAGGGTCGGGCCGAGGCCACCGTATTCGGAGATGCCCTCACCGTGGTAGCCATACGCGACGCCCTGGATTTCACGCGGGTGCATCTTGGCGGCGTGGATGGCCTCGTAGGCGGACTCGACGATCATTTCCTTGAAGGTCTGCCGGACGCGGGAGTTGCCGGGTTTCGGCGTATGGGCGGCCGACACGATTGCAACGCGACGTGCAGTCATGGTTGTGCTCCTTGCAGTACGGGCGGTCAGAGGTAGGCGGTCAGGGCGTAGTCGGCGCGCAAATACTTGAATTCGTATTTGATCGACGTGCCGTAATCCACGTACACCTTGTTCTCCAGCACCTTGCGCAGCGGCTTGGTGCGCTGCTGGTAGGCGAGGATGGCGTCGGTGACCGTCAGCGCGATGGCATCGCTGCCTGCGCCGAATCCGTACGACGAGAGGAGGATCTTCTGCCCCGGTCGTGCCTGGTCGAGCACGTTGATCAGCCCCAGCAGCGGACTGGCCGAGCCGGTGTCGCCGACGCTGCCGGCGTAGATGCCGGGCTCGATCTGGCGCGGCTCGAAGCCGAGGTGGCGGCCCAGCGAGTGGGGGGTGGAGACGAGGTTCTGCTGGAACACCGCGTAGTCGTAGTCATGGCTGGAGGTGCCGAGCTTCTTGAACAGACCCTTTACAGCGCGTGCGGTCTGCTCTTCCAGGCCTATGCTGTTCTTGTCGGAGCCCAGGCCCATGCCGGAGCGGATGTAGCGCTCGCCCTGCGGGCGGATGTTGTCAGCGACGTCGGCGGCGCAGGAGAAGCTGCCGTCGAACTCGGCGATCAGGTTGTCGCGGCCCAGCAGCAGCGCGGCGGCGCCGGCGCCGGCGTAGGCTTCGGTGAGGTCGCCCGGAGCGGTGTTGCGGTTGATGGTGTCGGCACCGATGGCCAGGGCGTTGCGAGCCATGCCAGAGGCGACCAGAGCGTGGCCGATTTGCAGGGCCGAAGTGCCTGACTTGCCGGCGAACTGGACGTCGGCGCAGAAGGCGTCATAGCCGCTGCCGAGCATCTCCAGGATCACCGCTGCCGAGGCGCGGGATTCATAGGGGTTGGTGCAGGTTCCCAGGTACAGGGCGTCGAGCTCGGCGATACCGCCCTGCTCCACCGCCTGCTGGGCCGCGAGGGCACCCAGGGTGATGACATCCTCGTCCGGCTGGAGCACGGCGCGTTCAGTTATCCCTAACTGATCCCTGACCAGTCTCAGGTCGGCGTTACGCCAGACGCTGAGCACGTCTTCGACTTTCAGGCGGCAGACTGGCAGCCCGTAGCCGTAACTGACAATTCCTGTCTTATGCACGGTCATATTCCTCTTGAGCACATTTTCATTGAGACAAGCCATCCCTTGCCATCCGGAATGGGCAGCACACAAATCACATCGAAAAAAGGCACTCCTGCTTTTTGTGTCGAGCGGGGACGCACGAGTCGTCCGGCTCGCTACAGGGTGTCCGCGACGTCCGCAGGTTGTCGCACGGGCACCGATAACTCTCTCACGCATGAGGCGTGCTTGCGTTGCCAGCGCCAACGGCGCTGTGCAGGGCATTTGGCAAACATCGCCTTCTCGTCATCTACCTCCTTTAAAATACGAAACGTTCCGTATCTATTTTATGAAACATTTATAACTTTCGTTTGCCCAAGCGAGAGAGGTACCGGAAGCCGTGGTTTTATCTGCCGTGATATGTGACCGTCGACCCGATCCCCCCTTCTCAAGAGGGAGTTTTGTTACAAATCTACTTCACGAAACGGTCCGTATCGTTTCGCGAAGTCAGCCTATACCTTAGAATTCGTTTGTCAATACTTTTTCCATGAGGACCTTTGCCTTGACTCGAACACGCTCCCGAAGCTCCATCGGCTCGCTGCGTAGCCCGCATGCGCACAAAGCCATCCTTAAATCGACGACCGAAATCCTGATGGAAAGCGGTTATGCCGGGTTGAGCATCGAATCCGTCGCCCGACGGGCAAGTGCCAGCAAGCCGACGATCTACCGCTGGTGGCGGAACAAGGCGGCACTGATTGCGGAGGTGTATGAGAAGGAGAGCGAGCAGATCAGGATTTTCCCGGAACTTGGATCATTTCGCGAAGATCTGTCGTTTCTTCTGCACAATCTCTGGAAGATCTGGCGAGAGACCATTTGCGGTCTGGCCTTCAGGAGCGTCATCGCCGAGGCCCAGTTGGACCCGGAAACGCTGGAGGAACTCAAGGATCAGTTCATGGAGCGGCGCCGGGAAGTTCCCAAACGCCTGGTGGAAAACGCTGTGAATCGAGGTGAACTACCGAGGGACATCAACCAGGATCTGCTGCTTGACATGATCTTCGGCTTCTGTTGGTACCGATTGCTTACCGACCAATTGCGGGCCGAGCAGGACATTGACGACTTCATCGACATGCTGACCAGCGGAGTATGTGCCTCCCCCGCCGCTTGACCAGCAAAAAGACCCGCAAGGAGCGCGGGTCGCCCCGATCAGGCCGGGTGGCCTGAAAACTCGCGGTAGAGTTCTGGCAGAAAACTCGCCAGGTGGTTGAACTCGCACAGATCGTGCACCGCGAACTCGAATGCCAGCTCCTCCAGCCCGGCAGCATCCAGCCCCAGCCCCGCCAGCAGGCTCTCTGCCCGTTCAGCTCCGGGGAACCGCGCCATTGACGGGTGCGCACCGACCCAGTAACGGCTGGTCAGCCACATCCCCTCCTCCGTTTCCTTGAACAGGTGGACCATCAGCGACACCGGCACGTCCGGCTCCTGGGCCAAGCTCATCAGCGCACTGACGCTGCCATCGATCTTCGCCTCGCGGTACAGCGCAGGGTCCAGCCCAAGCTCTGCCGGCTCGTGGAAGTCAATCCTCAGGTCCAGTAAGCGCGAGCCGACGTATTCCGTTGCGCAAAAGCTGTTGCCATACAGCCGGTGCCTGAAGCAGCGGTCCGTGTCGCAGAGTTTCTGGGCGTTCAGGCAGGGATTCTTCACATGGGCATAGGGGAACCAGAGCATGTAGCGCTCGGCTTCCAGCGGGTGCCAGAGGAACCACCACTCGAACATGCGTGCACTGCAACCCGGAAAGAACTTCTGACTCTGGACATAGGCCATCGGCCCGTTCAACAGTGCATACCCGGCTTCCGCGCTGCGGTAGTCGGGATCGAGCAAGCGGTTGATATCGTCCACCGACGGCGTCAGCGTCTGCTCAAGGGGCAACGGCCCACGCTGCAGCAATTGCACTGCAGACAGCGGGACCCACATCTCGCCGCTGAAGAAGCGCGCGTAAGGCTTGCCGCGAATCGCTTCGCGGTTGCGCAGGAACTGCTTCTGCATCGGCAGGGAAAAATAACTGAATGGCACCATCACGCGTGTTTGCATTGAAGTAACCTGCATCGTTGGTTGCGATGGGGATCAGGTGCGGACGGATCACATATCTCACCTCCCTGCGGGAAGGTGTCGGCCCCTGAGACGCTAGGACAGGTCTAAAGCAAAGTCAAATTTGAATTTAAATTAACCCAAATAGAGTCAGTTACATGACAGCTACACAGCAGCAGCCCGCAGGACGCGCATCTCGCCAGGACGGTCAGGCCACACGTCAGCAGATACTCGAAATCGCCGGGCAGGTTTTCGCTGAACGCGGCTACGCCAATGCCACCAGCAAGGAGATCTGCGCCCGCTCCCAGGCCAACGTCGCCGCAGTGAACTACCACTTCGAAGGCAAGGACGGCCTCTACACCGCCGTGCTGCTGGAAGCCCACCAGCGGATCATGAGCCTGGAGACGCTGGAGGCGCTGACCACCAGCGAGTTGTCAGGGGAAGACAAGTTGCGCCGGCTCATTGCCGAACTGCTGGGCAGCCTCGGCAGCACCGACCTGGCCTGGCCTGCCAAGGTGCTGGCGCGGGAGCTGCTCTCCCCTTCCCCGCTGCTGCCGGCTGTACTGAGAAAGGAGTCCTTCCCCAAGGCGCGCGCTGCCCGCCGCATCATCGGTGAACTGCTGAACCTGCCGGAGGACGATCCGGCGGTGCTGCGCAGCGCGCTGAACATCTTCTCGCCCTGCCTGTTCCTGCTGATCGCCCACGACACCCTCAGCACCACGGTGCTTCCTGGCCTCGATACCGAGGCACAACCGCTGTTGGAACACATGCTCGCATTTGCCCTGGGTGGGCTTGCCGCCCTCGGCCAGCAACGCCACACCGCGTGACAAGGTGTGGCGCAAGAGGGCTGGAACCACCCCATGCCCTCCTGCGCAGCGCTCCCCGGCCGAGCCGCCACAGTCTGCCGAGGTCAATGAGGATGAGCCGAGCCCTGGGCGCTCTTGCCCCCTCGCACGACACGCTTTGAAGATCGGGCACGGATTGCCCTACCCTTGCCGCCCTGTCGAGGATGTACAGCGAGAAGGAGTCTTGATGCAGCGCGTGATGATCATCGGCCACCCCGGGGCCGGCAAAAGCACCCTGGCCCGCAGGCTGGGCGAACTGACCGGCTTGCCGGTCGTCCACATCGACACCATCCATTGGCAGCCGGGCTGGGTGGAACGCAGCCGGGACGAGAAGACCCGCCTGTGCCACGAAGTCGAGGCCCGTGAGCGCTGGATCTTCGAAGGCGGCCACTCCGCAACCTGGGGCAACCGGCTCGCCCGGTCCGACCTGCTGGTCTGGATCGACCGTTCGGCGCCGCTCCGTTTCTGGCGCGTACTGCTACGGACCTTGTCCCAGCGGGGCCTCACCCGCCCCGACCTGCCGGAGAACTGCCCGGAGCGACTGGGCAGCCTTCCCGAGTTCTTCGGCTTCATGTGGCGCACCCGGCAGTCGGCCCGGGCCAAGATGGAGCAGCTCGCCGCCTCCGCGCCCTCCACCTGCCGCGTCGTGCGCCTGCGCTCCAACCGGGATACCGAGCGTTTCCTGGCGGACATCCAGGCATCCCGGGTAGCCTCAGGCCTGCGCACCGGCGCGCCGCTGAACGGCTGACCCCCTCCCCCAGGCGCCAGTGCGACCATGCGTATCCACCTGCTGTCAGACCTGCACAACGAATTCAGCCTCTTCCAGCCCCAGGTGCTGGACGCGGACGTGGTGATCCTCGCCGGTGACATCGACCTCAAGGGCCGTGGCGTGCATTGGGCGCGGGAGGTGTTTCCAGGCCAGGTGCTCTACGTCCCCGGCAACCACGAGTACTACGGTGGGCACCTGAAGCGGACCCTTGAAAAGATGAAGGCCGCGCAGGACGCGCGCATTCGCGTCCTGGATAGGGACGAGGTGGTGATCGGTGGTACCCGGTTTCTCGGCGCCACCCTCTGGACCGACTACTGCGCAACCGGCAACCCGGCGATAGCCGCCTTCACCGCGCAGAGCGGCATGAACGACTTCAAGAAGATCCGCACCGGCGAGTTCCGGCGGATCAGGCCGGCCGACCTCAAGGATGAATCGGTGCTGGCGCGCAACTGGCTGCGGGAGAAACTCACCACACCCCATGACGGCCCTACGGTGGTGATCACCCACCACGCACCGTCCCTGCGCTCACTGGCAGACAACCCCTACGCGGGCGGCCACATGGATGCCGCCTACGCCAACCGGTACGACGACCTGCTGGAGATGGGCGCGGACCTCTGGGTTCACGGCCACTCCCACACCGCGTGCGACTACAGGACGGGCACCACCCGCGTGGTGTGCAACCCGCGCGGGTATCCCGGTGAGCTCACCGATTGGTCCCCTGACCTGGTGCTGGAGCTGTAGGCGCTGGTAGTGCCACGACCCGGCCCGCCCACGCGGGCCGGGTTCCCCCTCAGAAGGTCAAGGTGCCCAGCCCCATCCCCGGATCACTGAAGCTCGGCCGGCCGTTTTCCAGGTGGCCGCTGAATCGCCGCAAAAAGCCCTCCACACCCTGCGCGCTGACACTGAAGTCGTACCAGTTGCCGCTGCTGCGCAGCGAATAACGCACCTCGCGGCGCTGGCCTGGGGCGACGCTCAGGGTCTGGCTCTCGCCCCGGTAGTAGACGTTGTCCTTCACGGTCATGCGCAGGGGCTTGAGACCCCGGTTGATCAGTTGCACCACCAACCTGCCAAGCAGCGGGTCATGGTCGATGCGCACTTCGGGCTGCGGCGCCCTGCGGTCGGCAGCGGCCACCCGCAGATTGCCACGGAACACCCGCAGGAAGCCGTTGGGGCCGTGCACTTCCAGGTGGTAGTCGCCGCTGGCATCCCCCGTGAAGCGGTCATGCAGGCGCCGGTGAGCACCCACTGTGTAGCGTCTCGGCGCGCGGACGCTGTCCAGCAGGTCATAGACCTGGAACACCGCGCCGGCCTTGCCGGTGTTGGCGAAGGTCAGGCTCAGGGCTTCCTCGCGGACGCGGTAGCGCGCGTGTACCGCCAGGTCGTAAGGCAAGGGGCGCGCACGACGCAGGCCCATCTCCTGCTTGGGCATTGCAGCCACCGCCGGCGGCTTCGGCTTGGGCAGCTTCACCTGGCTGGCGACGATCGCATCGGCCTGGCTGGTGTCCGGCAGCCCCGGCAGCGGCCCGTTGTCCGGGTGACTGAAGTCGAAGGCCGAGGTCAGGTCGCCACACACCGCACGGCGCCAGGGGCTGATGTTCGGCTCCATCACGCCGAAGCGCTGCTCGAGGAAGCGAATCACCGAGGTGTGGTCGAACACCTGGGAGTTCACCCAGCCGCCCTTGCTCCAGGGCGAGATCACATACATGGGCACGCGCGGGCCGAGGCCGTAGGGCTGGTTGCGGTGGCGAGTGTCGCCTTTGGTGTGCCATTCGAGGGTTGCGTCGGCAGTGGTCTTGCCGTTCAGCGTGCCGTCGGCGTTGAGGCCCGGCGCGGCGGGCGGGGCCACATGATCGAAGAAGCCGTCGTTCTCGTCGAACATCACCAGCAGTGCGGTCTTGCTCCACACCTCCGGGTTGGCGGTGAGCGCGTCCAGCACCCAGGCGGTGTACTCGGCGCCCCAGATCGGGCTCGACGGGCCGGGGTGCTCGGAGTACTTGGCCGGCGCCACGATCCACGACACCTGCGGCAGCGTATTGGCGAGCACATCGCGCTTCAGCGCATCCAGTTTCCAGGTGCTCAGGCCATTGACGATCAGCGGCGAGTCCGGCCCGGCCGCGCGGTACTGGCGGAAGCCGATCAGCGGGTTATCGGAGAAGTTGTCCGCCATGTCCTGGTACACGCGCCAACTGATGCCATCGGCCTGCAGCCGTTCCGGGTAGGTGGTCCAGGTGTAGCCCTGCTCCACCGGGCCGTTGCTGTCGTGGTCGTTGGTGGTCACCGGGCCGCCGTGCTGGCCGAGTGGGTCGTTGGTGCCGGTCCAGAGGAACAGGCGGTTGGGGTTGGTGCCGCCCTGGAACGAGCAGTGGTACGCGTCACAGACTGTGAAGGCGTTGGCCAGGGCGAACTGGAAGGCGATGTCCTGCTCCTTGTAGTAACCCAGGGAGCGCTCGGTCTTTGCCGGCAGCCACTTGTCCATGCGCCCCTCGTTCCACGCCTGCTGGGCATCGGGCCAGGTGTGCGGGGTGCCGTCCACGCGCTGGGCGCTGGTGGTGCGGGTGTCGAAGTGGTACGGCAGGACCTCGCCCTTGCTGCCCTTCTGGTGCCACACGCGCTGGCCGTCGGGCAGCGGGATCGGCATGCGGTCGCCGAAGCCGCGCACACCCTTGAGCGTGCCGAAGTAATGGTCGAACGAGCGGTTCTCCTGCATCAGGATCACCACGTGCTCGACGTCCTTGAGGTTGCCGTGGCGCCGGTGTGCCGGGATGGCCAGGGCCGCCTGGATGCTGGGGGGCAACATGCTGGTGGCAACGGTGGCACCCACCGTACCTGCCGCCAGGCGGATGAAGCTTCTTCTGCTTTTGGAAATCATCGAGAAACTCACCAGTTCATAGGGGTTGCACAGGGCTGCAGAGAGCGTCCATGACCACTCGGCAGCAGGCTGTTCGAACTCCGACGACGCTAGAGAGGGAAAAAGACGCTTTGGTTTCAGGCGGTTTTGCAATGGGCACATGCGCCAACTGCGTCACGTTTCAGATGCGATTTTCTGGTCTAGGCCACTCATCCCTTGACAGGCCGTTCAACTGCTTCTAAGGGCACCTCACGGCGCACCCAGCGCTCCCCGGGCAAGGTGCCTGGGCCAGGAGGTGGATGGCATGACTGGTCAAGACCAGCACAGGATCAGCGTCAGGGAATCTCGGTGAAGGCCCCGCTGCCGGGTACGGCAGAGCCTCTCCTGAGTCTCCCAGCCGTCATTCCTGAACTGCACGCTGATCGAACGGTGCACCAGCCGATTCCGCAGGGATGCTGCTCGAAGGGCCACACGGGACACCTGTCGGCAGACAGGGGACGAGAGCGCCGTGGTGAGCCTGCCCGACGAGCGGCCCCCATTGATGGCGCGCTGGTATCAACCAACCCGTATCACTGCGCCCGTGGTCAGGAGCCTTGAACCCGTCCCGGCAGCTCCGCTCCATACCTTCGTCATCCCGATATCGAGACGGAGACAACCCCCGATGGAAAAGACCCGATCTCGCCCCGACCTCCAAGGGCGTTCCTCCGGCCTGAGGCCGGAGGAACGCCTGCGTTTTCAACGCGCCGGATGGCCGCTGCCAGGTTGTCGATCCGGTCAGAGCCGATGGGGGATAAGGCATCGGGATGAAGGACGCACTGCGTCCCGCATGAAACGGTGTTTTCCGACCGATAGCGTTTCGATACAGGTCCTCGACGACGTCGAGCGGAACACCCTCCTGCACCTGCTGCGCAAGGCCTGTCGCAAGCGCCTGCCTCAGGCGCTGAGGCGCTCGCGCAGCCGGCCGAGCATCCCCAGCAGGCTCCCCACCCGTTCCTTCTCCCGCGCCTCGCGCGGCAGTTCGGCCTGCCGCGCCGGCACCTGGGCCGGCTGCTCGCGCCAGTTGCGCGCCTGCTCGGCAGCCGCCTTCAGCCCCTTCTCGAACAGCCCCCGGCGGATCGGCTTGGGCAGGTAGCGGAAAATCTGCGCCTCGTTCACCAGTTGCAGCAGCGCCTGGGTGTCGCGGAACGGCGTCACCACCAGGCTGAGCAGGCGCGGGTGGGCCTGGGCCAGTGACTTGAGCAACGGCGCAGTGTCTTCGCCGCCACAGCGCAGGTCGCTCACCAGCAGGTCGGCGCCCTCCTCGTTCAGCAGGCCGATGGCCTCGGTGAGGCTGTAGGCCCGCAGCAGCCGGTGGCCGCCAGCCATGCAGAAGTCGGCCACGCTCGCCAGAGTCTCCGGGTCTTCGTCCAGCAACAGCACGCTCAGGCCACGGGGTTCCGCGCTGGGCGTGCTGGCCGCGGCGGCCTGCGGGCGGGCGGCGATCTCTGCCGCCTGGCGCAAGGTGAAAGCCATTTCCTGCGGGTCCCAGGGTTTGGTCAGGTAGCGGAAGATGCCGCCGCTGTTCAGCGCCTCCACCGCCGCATCCAGGTCGGAGTAGCCGGTGAGCAGGATGCGCAGGCAGTCCGGGGCGATCTCGCGGGCCTGGGTCAGCAGCTCGGCGCCGTTCATCTGCGGCATGCGCTGGTCACTGACCACGATGTGGAAGGTCTCCCGCGCCAGGCGCTCCAGGGCGCGTAGCGGGTCGTTCTCGGTGACCACCTGGTAGTCCCGGCGGAACTGCATGGCCAGGCTGCGCAGGATGCGCTCCTCGTCGTCGACGAACAGGATGCGGATGGCGGATGTCATGGCTCAGGCACTCCGTTTCAGGGCGCGGGCCTGCGCAGTCGGCAGGCGGATGAGGAAGCGCGTGCCGCGCCCCAGTTCAGAGGCCACGCGAATACTGCCGCCGTGGTCCTGGATGATCTTGTAGCTGATGGACAGGCCCAGGCCGGTGCCCTCGCCCACCGGTTTGGTGGTGAAGAACGGATCGAAGATGCGCCGGGCCACCTCGGGAGCCATGCCGCAGCCGCTGTCCTGCACCGAGACGCACACCCAGTCGCCTTCGGCCCAGCTGCGGATCTGGATGCGGCCATGGCCGACCATGGCCTGGGCGGCATTGGTCAGCAGGTTGAGCAGCACCTGGTTGATCTGCGAAGGCGCGGCGCTGACGGCGGGCAGTTCGCCCAGACCCAGCACCACCTCGGCTTTGTCCTTGATGTGGTTGCGGGCAATCAGCAAGGCGCTGCGCACGCAGTCGTTGAGGTCCACGGCCTCGTCCATGGCGCGGTCGAGCCGGGCGAAGTCCTTCAGCCCCACCACCAGCTCGCCGATCTGGCCGAGGCCGTAGAGGGTGTCGTCGAGCAGTTGCCGCAGATCGTCCGCCAATTGTTCGGGAGCGGCCTGCTCGCGCATGACGGCGGCGGCCTCGAAGGCCTGGGCCAGGCGCGCTTCGTCGCAGGCCGGGTCGGCCAGGCAGTCGGCCAGCGCGGCCTGGCTGCGGGCCAGCTCCACCAGTGGAGCGCTGAGCTGGTCGAGCAACTGCACGTTGTTGCGCACATAACCCAGCGGGGTGTTCAGCTCATGGGCGACGCCGGCGACCATCTGTCCGAGGGAGGCCATTTTCTCCGACTGCACCAGTTGTGCCTGGGACTCCTTGAGGTCCACCAGGGCCTGGCGCAGCACCCGGTTGCGCTGTGCGATGCGCAGCTCCATGGCCTTGAGCAGGTCGAGCACGGTGCCGAGGCCGCGGTACAGGCCGTCGCCGTCCACCAGGATGAAGTCTTCGGTGATGGGGTACTGCAGGCCGGCGGTGACCTGCTTGGCGGCCTGCTCCAGGTTGCTGTCCAGGCTCAGCACCAGGGGCTCGGCGTTCATCACGTCGGCCACCGGGCGGCGGCCCCAGAGGTCGCGGCCGAAGCGCTGCATGAAGATGTCCTGCAGGGTGTAGCGGCTCACCAGGCCGATGGGCCGGCCGTCCTCTACCACCGGGAGGGATAGAAAGCGGCGGTGCTCGGGGGCCAGCAACTGGTCCGCCACGTCGCTGATGCTCAGGCTCGATGGCAGCGCCGCCACTGGTCTGAGCAGGCGTTCCAGCGCATTTTCGGCTGCCATTGGCGACTCCCCCGAGCCCGTTGAATGGCGGCCATTGAAGCAATGTCAGGTTGCCATCCTGTGACAACTGTCTCATTCGCGTTACAGGCGATGCACGGCACGCTCCGACAGGCTGGCCAGTCGACAGGCATTGACCTGCGCGACCAGGCAGTCAGAATGGCGCCCCTTTATTTTCCGAGGACTGCCCCGTGCGTACCCTGACCACCCTCGGCCTCGCCCTGCTGCTGGCCCAACCCGCCGTGGCCGCCCAGGCCGTCCTGCCGCAACTGCAGCCCTACACCGCCCCGGCCGCCTGGCTGACCCCAGTGGCGCCGCTGCGCATCGCCGACACCACCTGGCACATCGGCACCGCCAGCATCACCGCGCTGCTGGTGAAGACGCCGGAAGGCGCCGTGCTGCTGGACGGCGGCATGCCCCAGGTGGCCGACCACCTGCTGGCCAACATGCGCGAGCTGGGCGTGGCGCCGGGCGACCTCAAGCTGATCCTGCACAGCCACGCCCACATCGATCACGTCGGCCCGCTGGCCGCCATCAAGAAGGCCACCGGCGCGCAACTGGTGAGCAACGCCGAATCGGCCGTGCTGCTGCAGCGCGGCGACAGCCAGGACATCCACTTCGGCGACGACATGGTCTTCGCCCCGGTGCAGGTAGACCGCCTGGTGCAGGACGGCGAAACGGTGGAGCTGGGCGGCATGACCTTCACCGCCCACTTCACCCCCGGGCACACCCCCGGCAGCCTGAGCTGGACCTGGACCGACCGCCGCGACGGCAAGCCCCTGCGCATCGCCTACAGCGACAGCCTGAGCGCCCCCGGCTACAGCCTGTGGATGAACCCGCGCTTCCCGAAGATCGCCGAGGCCTTCCGCAGCGGCTTCGCCGCCGTCCGCGCCCTGCCCTGCGACCTGCTGATCACCCCGCACGCCGAGGCCAGCGGCTGGGACTACACCAACGCCGAGCACCCCAACCCGTCCCCCATGAGCTGCAAGGCCTACGCCGACAAAGCCGAGGCCGCCTTCGACGCGCAACTGAAGAAGCAGCGCGGCGGCTGAGCCACCTCAGCTCGCCGAGGGTGACCGGGCCTTTCTTCAGTCCATCGACCGCACCTGCCGTGCCGCGCCGGGTGAATGGCCGAACCAGCGGCGGAAGGCCCGGTGGAAGGTGCTCACGTCCTTGAATCCCAGCGCCTCGCTGATCGTCTGCACGGGAACGCCTTCACGGGCCTGCTGCAAAGCGACACGGCTGCGCTCCTCCTCCAGCAGCTCGGCGAAGCCGGTGCCCTGCTCCCGCAGGCGCCGGTAGAGCGTCGGCCGACTGAGGTGCAAGCGGGCACAGAGCGCGTCCACGCCCGGACCGCTGGCCAGGTCGGCCCGGATCAGCAGACGGACCCGCTCGACCAGGTCGGTTTCCGCCCGGAGCTGCTCCTGAGCCTCCTGGACGCGGGCTTCCAGCAACGCCTTGAGGTAGGGGTTGGCGCTGCGGATCGGGCTGGCCACCTGCCCGGCAGAGAGGTACACGCGGTTGGCGGCGCACCCGAACTGCGGGGCAATGCCGAACGCATCGACGAAGCGCTCCCCATAGGCCGGGCGCGGGCAGGCGAACTCCACCCGATCCGGTACGAAGCCGTCCCCCGCCAGCTCGCGCCCCCAGCGCACCAGTGCCACCAGGCTGCGCTCCACCGCGGCCTGGGGATAGCCGCGCCCGGCGGCGAACGCCAGCTCCAGGCACAGGCCGTCGCCAGTGTCATGGGCCTGCCATTGTTCGGAGGGGTTCATCAGCGCGCCATGGCGCAGGAAGGTCGACAGCGCCTCGCCCACCGATGCGCACTGGAACAGCAGGCTGGCCAGCAGACCGCGCCGCTCCGGGTTGAACGCCAGCCCCACCAGCAGCCCGACGTGGGGCAGCGCCGGGTGGCTCGCGGCCTGTTGCCACAGGCCCCGCAGCAGCGACTCGTCCAGGCGCTGCTCCGGCAGTGGCCGTAGCGGGTCGCAGCCCGCCAGCAGCCCCTCGCGGGAGAGGCCGGCGGCTTGCAGCTGGGCGGCGTCGACCGCGCCCAATTGCAGCAGCAGGTCATGCAGATCGAGTACCGCGAGGGCGGAAACGCGGGTTGGGCTCATGGCAGGCAGTCCTTTTTCCTGGGCGGACAGTAACGCCCCGCGACGGCCTCCGCCAGGGATCGCTCCTTCAGGGCGGCGCATGAATGCAACCGAACGCCATGTGGATTGAAACCCGCTGCCATGCCCCTGCCGGCAGGCTGCTCCTAGCATCGGGACACCCGTTCACGAGGAGTCGTCCCATGCCCCGTCACCGCATCGAATCCCTCGGCGCCCTGCGCACGCTGATCGCCGAACCGCCTGCCCTGATGAAGAAACGCCTGCAACCGGCGATCGACGACCACTGCCTGACCGTCATCCGCAACGCCAGCGTCTGCGTCGTCGGCCTGGCCGGCAGCGACAGCCCCATCGCCTTTCTCGACCTGTGCGCCACACCGGTGATCCACGCCGAGGGCACCCGCATCCGCATGGCCTGGCCGGCCCTGCTGCCACCAGTAGCCAGCCAGGCACCCAGGGCGTGCAGCCTGCTCTTCATCATGCCGGGCATCGGCTTTGCCCTGCGTGCCAACGGGCGTTGCCACACGCAGCAGGAAGACGCCGGCCTGCTGCTGGAGTTCTGCGCCGACGCGCTGTTCCTGCACTGCTCGCGGGCCATGGTGCGGGCCGACTTCTGGACCCCACGGGAGAGCCGGTCGGCGTGGCCGATGGGCCGGGGCGAAGGGGCGCTCTCGGAGGCGGCGCAGGCCTTCATCGCCCGCTCGCCGTACCTGCTGATACTGACCCGCAACGCCGAGGGTGCCACCGAGCTGTCCCCACGCGGCGATCCCGATGGTTTCGTCGGTGTGCTGGACGGGCACCGGCTGCTGATCCCGGAGCGACCGGGCAACAAGGTGGCGGTGTCGCTGAGCAACATCCTCAGCTGCGACCAAGTGAAGCTGGCCTTCCTGCTACCGGGTGCGTCCACCGTGCTCAGCGTCACCGGCCGCGCCCAGGTGAGCGCCGACCCGGGGTTGCTGGGCCTGCTGTCGGTGAACGGCAAGGCGCCGGTGCTGGGTACGCTGCTGGAGGTGGAGCGCTTCGCCTTCGTCGAGGCCCCGGAGTTGGTGGCCGCTGGGCTGTGGCGCACGGAAACCCACCTGTCGCCTGCGGCCATCCCGTCCTTCCCGAAGATGCTGGCCGAGCACATGAACGGCACCGGCCTCCTGGGCAAGGCCACCACCCTGGTGGTGGACGCCGTGGTCCGCCACGACCTCAAGCATCTTTATTGATGGCGTCTCAGGCCCTTACCCAGCGCTGGCGCATGCGGTCGCTGAGGGCGTCCACCAGCAGCACCAGGGCTAGCATGGCGAGGATCACGGTGCTGGCCTGGCGCTCCTGGAACAGGCTGAGGGTGGTGTAGAGCATCTGCCCCAGCCCGCCGGCGCCGACGAAGCCGAGCACGCTGGCCATGCGGATGTTGTTCTCCCAGCGGTACAGCATGTAGGCCAGCAACTGCGGCCAGAGGTTGGGCAGCGTGCCGTAGCAGAAGGCCGCCAGGTGGCTGCCGCCCTGCAGGCGGATCGCATCGGCAGGCTCCGGCGGGGCGTTCTCCAGGGCCTCGGCGAACAGCCGGCCAAGCACCCCGGCGGTATGCGCCGCCAGGGCCAGGGCCCCGGCGTTGGGGCCGAGGCCGGCCGCCAGCACCATCAGCGCGGCCCACACCAGCTCCGGAATGGCCCGCAGGGCATTGAGCAGCAGCCGCGCCAGGGCCTTGCCCGGCCAGCCGAAGCGCCCGGCGGCGGGCAGTGCCAGGAGCAGGCCGAGCAGCGCGGCCAGGAGCGTGCCCAGGCCGGACATGGCCAGGGTTTCCAGCGCTCCCCGGCCTACCGCCTGGAGGTGCTCCAGGCCCAGGTCCGGCCGCAGGAAGCGCAGGGCGTAGTCGGCCATCTGCCCACCCACGTCCTCCCCCAGCAACGCCTGAAGGTCGAGCCCGAGGTAGCGGAACGACCCCACCACGGCCGCCAGCAGGGCGAGGACAATGGCCAGGTCGACCCCCCGCTTCATGCCAGCCTCCCGCGCAAGAGGCGGCTCAACTGGTCCGCCAGCCACACCAGCAGCAGGAAGGTCAGCAGCATGCTGGCCACCTCGGCACCGGCGAACATGCGCATCGACAGGTCGATCTGCTGACCGAGCCCGCCGGCACCGACGAAGCCCATCACCACCGAGGCGCGCACGGCGCATTCCCAGCGGTACACGGTGTAGGACACCAGCTCGCCGGCGGCGCTGGGCAGGATGCCGTAGAAGAACGCCGACAGGCGCCCGGCGCCGGCCTGCATCAATGCATGGGCAGGCCGCTGGCCGACCGATTCGAAGATTTCCGCGTAGACCTTGCCGAGCATGCCGCTGTAGGTGATGGCGATGGCCAGCACCCCGGCGGTCGGCCCCAGGCCCACGGCGCGGACGAACAGCAGCGCCCAGACGATCTCCGGCACGCTGCGCAGGAACACCAGCAAGGCCCGCACCGGCCAGCGCAACACCAGCCCGAGGGTGCTGGGCCGACCGCTGCGGGAGGCGGCCGACAGCGACAGCGCGCGGCTGGCCAGCAGGCTCATGGGCACCGCCAGCAGCAGCGCCAGGGCCATGCCTGCGGTGGCCACGGCGAGGGTCTGCAGGGTGGCGTCCAGCAGTAACTCAAGGAACTCGGCGCCGTGGGCCGGCGGCCAGAACCCGGCCAGGAAGCTGCCCATGGCCTGGCGGCTGTCGGCCTGGAACAGCACCCGCGGGTCCAGTTCGGCCAGGTGGATGCCCGGCCACAGCACCAGAAGCGCCACCAGCCCCAGCAGCAGGCGCGGCACAAAGGCCGGATCGCGGGTGTCGCGGCTCAGCATCGGGGGATCTGCACCGGGGCGGGCACTAAACCGGCGGCCTGTGGCGAGGTGATGCCGGCGTTGGCGTAGAGCGCGTCCAGGCGCTCGGGGGTGACCTGGGCGGCCGGCAGGTCGAAGGCCAGCCGGCCGTCGCGCACGCCGATCACCCGGGGAAAGTGCGCCAGGGCCAGCTCCACCGCATGCAGGCTGGCCACCAGGGTGACGCCGCGCTCGCCGGCATGGCGGCAGAGGGTCTCCAGGGTGTGATCGGCCAGCACCGGGTCCATGGCCGAAACCGGCTCGTCCGCCAGCAGCAATTCGGGTTGCTGGTACAGCACGCGGGCGATGCCGACGCGCTGCAACTGGCCGCCGGACAACTGGCCGCACTGGGCGAAGAGCTTGTCCGCCAGGCCGAGGGTGGCCAGGGCCGCACGGGCACCGGGCACATCCCGTGGGTGCAGCAGGCTGGCCAGCCCGCGCAGGGTGCCCCAGCGCCCCAGGCGCCCGGCGAGCACGGCGGTGACCACCCGCTGGCGCGAAGGCAGCGGCGGCGCCTGGTGGATCAACCCGATGCGGGTGCGCAGGCGCTGGCGTGCGCGGCCGGCGAGGCGCCAGGGCGCCTCGCCGAGCAGCTCCACGGTGCCGCTATCGGGTTGCAGGGCGGTGGCCAGGAGGTTGAGCAGGCTGGACTTGCCGGCCCCCGAGGGGCCGATGACCGCCACCCGCTCGCCGGCCTCGATGTGCAGGTCGATGCCGTCCAGGGCGCGGACCTGGCCGAGGCGCAGGCCCACACCGGTGAGGCGGACGGTCATTTCAGCAGTTCGGCGGCCCGGGCGGCCTCCTCGATGCCCTTGTAGTTCTCGGGCTGGGTCTCGATGAAGCGGCTGGCGGCCTGCAGATCGAGGATCGCCTTGTGCTCCGGGTTGGCCGGGTCGAGGGCGAGGAAGGCGGCCTTGATCTTCTCGGCCAGAGCCGGGTCGAGGGTGCCGCGCACGGTCCAGTTGTAGTCGTAGTAGGTCGGCGTGGTGGAGAGCACGCGCACCTTGGCGGTGTCCACCTTGCCGGCGGCCACCAGCTTCTCCCAGACGCTGGCGTTGAGCACACCGCCGTCCACCTTGCCGGCCTGGACCCAGGCCACGGTGGCGTCATGGGCGCCGGAATAGGCCACGCGGCTGAAGAAGCTCTCGGGCTTGATGCCGTCCTTGAGCATGAAGAAGCGCGGCATCAGGCTGCCGGAGGTGGAGGACACCGAACCGAAGGCGAAGCTCTTGCCCTTGAGGTCGGTCAGGCTCTTCACCTCCGGGTTGGCGGTGATGAACTTGCTGGTGAACTGGGCATCCTGCTCGCGCTGGACAAGAGGGATGGCATTGCCGGTCTTCAGGCGCACCTGGACGAAGGTGAAGCCGCCGAGCCAGGCCAGGTCCAGGCGGTCGGTGGCCAGCGCCTCGACCACCGCCGGGTAGTCGGCCACCGGCACGAACTGCACCTTCATGCCCAGTTGCTGCTCCAGGTAGGCGCCGAGCGGCTTGAACTTGCGCAGCAGCTCGGTGGGCGCTTCATCGGGGATGGCACTGACCCGCAGGGTTTCGGCGGCCTGCACGGCCAGGGCGGAACAGGACAGGGCAAGGCCGGCAACGAGGGCCAGGGTGCGCTTGAGCATGCAGATTCTCCGGTTCAATAGCGGAAAGATCGGGGGGAGATGGGCGGCCACTGCGGGCGCCGCGGCGGAATTATAGGAATCGCGGGCGCAAAGGCCAGTGTTGCCGGGGGCTTTTGGAAAACCTGGACGAAACAATCCATGCCAGGTGCCCCCAGGAAACCTCTGCTCAGGTTTGAACAGGCATCCACAGGGTGCTCCAGGCACCTCGGCGGCAACCCGGTGAGTTTCCCGGCGGCCTGATAGAATCCGCCGCCACGATTTCAGTGAGGTGCGACATGAGCGAACCCATCCGCCTGACCCAGTACAGCCACGGCGCCGGCTGCGGCTGCAAGATCTCCCCCAAGGTGCTGGAAGTGATTCTCGCCGGCAGCGGCGCGCAGAACCTGGACCCGCGCCTGTGGGTGGGCAACGCCTCCCGCGACGACGCGGCGGTCTACGCCCTGGACGAGGAGCGCGGGGTGGTCTCCACCACCGACTTCTTCATGCCCATCGTCGATGACCCCTTCGACTTCGGCCGCATCGCTGCCACCAACGCCATCAGCGACATCTACGCCATGGGCGGCGACCCGCTGATGGCCATCGCCATCCTCGGCTGGCCGGTGAACGTGCTGCCGCCGGAGGTCGCCCGTGAAGTCATCCGTGGCGGCCGCGCGGTGTGCGACGAGGCCGGCATCCCCCTGGCCGGTGGCCATTCCATCGACGCCCCCGAGCCGATCTTCGGCCTGGCCGTCACCGGCGTGGTGGACAAGCGCCACATGAAGCGCAACGACACCGCCATCGCCGGCTGCCGCCTGTACCTGACCAAGCCGCTGGGCATCGGCATCCTCACCACCGCGGAGAAGAAGTCCAAGCTGCGCGAGCAGGACCGCCACCTGGCCCGCGACTGGATGTGCACCCTGAACCGCCCCGGCAGCCGCTTCGGCAAGCTGGTCGGTGTCCACGCCATGACCGACGTCACCGGCTTCGGCCTGCTCGGCCACCTGGTGGAAATGGCCGACGGCAGCGGCTTGACCGCACGCATCCGCTACGACGCGGTGCCGCGCCTGCCCGGCGTGGAGCATTACCTGGCCGAGGGCTGCATCCCCGGCGGCACCCTGCGCAACTTCGACAGCTACGGCGAGCGCATCGCCCCGCTGGACGAGGCCCGTCGCCACCTGCTCTGCGACCCGCAGACCAGTGGCGGCCTGCTGGTGGCAGTGGCCCCGGAGGGCGAAGCGGAGTTCCTCGCCGTGGCCCGCGAACTGGGCCTGGACCTGGCGCCCATCGGCGAACTGGCCGAGCGACAGAGCCACGCGGTAGAGGTGGCGTGATGCGCGAAAACACCACCGACTACCGCCGTCTGTTCCTTGAGGGCGTGCCGATGATGGACGCCCGTGCACCGGTGGAGTTCGCCAAGGGCGCGTTCCCCGGTGTGGTCAACCTGCCGTTGATGACCGACATCGAGCGGCAGAAGGTCGGCACCTGCTACAAGCAGCAGGGCCAGCAAGCCGCCATCGCCCTGGGCCACCAACTGGTCAGCGGCGCCACCAAGGCCGCCCGCATCGAAGCCTGGGCCGCCTTCGCCCAGGCCCACCCCGATGGCTACCTCTATTGCTTCCGTGGCGGGCTGCGCTCGCAGATCGTCCAGCAGTGGCTGAAGGACGAGGCCGGCATCCAGTACCCGCGCGTCACCGGCGGCTACAAGGCGATGCGGACCTTCCTCATCGAGACCCTCCAGGCCGCCGTCAGCGAATGCGACTTCGTGCTGGTGGGCGGCCTCACCGGTACCGGCAAGACCGACGTCATCCAGGCCCTCGGCAATGCCCTGGACCTGGAGGGCCACGCCAATCACCGGGGCTCCAGCTTCGGCCGCCGCGCCACCGCCCAGCCGGCGCAGATCGACTTCGAGAACGGCCTGGCCATCGACCTGCTGCGCAAGCGCGACAGCGGCATCGGTCAGTTCGTGCTGGAGGACGAGGGCCGTGTGGTGGGCAGTTGCAACGTACCCCTGGAGCTGTACCAGGGCATGCAGCAGTACCCACTGGTGTGGCTGGACGACAGTTTCGGAAACCGCGTGGAGCGCATCCTGCGGGACTACGTGATCGGCCTGTGCGCCGAGTTCGTCGCCCTGCACGGCGACGAAGCCGGCTTCGAGCTGTTCGCCGCGCGCCTGCGCCAGGGCATGGCCAACATCCTCAAGCGCCTGGGGGGCGAGCGCCACAAGCGCATGACGGCGATCCTCGACGAAGCGCTGCAACGCCAGCAGGCCAGCGGCGAGGTGGACCTGCACCGGGGCTGGATCGAAGGGCTGCTGCGGGAATACTACGACCCGATGTACGCCTTCCAGCGCGAAGGCAAGGCCGCGCGCATCGAGTTCGCCGGTGACCAGGCCGCCGTGCTCGATTACCTCCGCCAGCGCCCGTCCCGGCGTTGACCACCCACCCCGCGCCCGATCACGGCGGGCGCGAGGCTCATTTCAGGCGAACGCGGTAGACGCAGCGATTGGCATCGGCCAGCAGATGCTGCTCGCGCTCCACCTCGGCGTCGGCACCGATCACCTCGCGGAACAACTGCAGCTCCGACCGGCAGAACCCCTGGCAGACCGTGGCCGCGGCGCAGATCGGGCAGTGGTCCTCGATCAGCAGCCAATCCGCGCCATCGGCCTCCACCCGCGCCATGTAGCCCTCGCGGGAGCGCACCTCGGCGAGCTGCTGCAGGCGCCCGACCACGCTGTCGGCCTGACAGACCTCACGGTAGAGCGCACGGGTTTCGCACTCGCGCTGGCCGATCAGGCGGTCCATGCCCTCCTCACCGAACAACTGCCGCACCGAGGCGATCAGTTGCACGGTGAGTTGCGCGTGGGCATCGGGGAAGCGCCGGTGGCCGGCCTCGGTGAGCGCCCAGCGCTGGCGCGGACGGCCAGCGCCGCTGATGGGCGCCTGCTGGCCTTCCAGCAAGCCGCCTTGCGCCAGCTTCTGCACCTGCTGGCGGGCGGCTTCGGGGGTCAGCTCCAGCTCCTGGGCCAGCTCTGCGGTGGCCAGCGGGCCCCGGGTCTTCACCAGCATCAGGATGCGATCGGCCGTGGAGGTGGCGGAGTCGTCGGTCATCGGTGGGGCTTTAGGCAAGAAAGGCCTTGCATATTAGAAGGGCGTTCCTGCCAGTGTCGAGCGCATTCCCCGTATCGGTGAGCGGCTTCCCCGCCTGTTTTCCTGACCGTTCGTCCAGCTTCAAGGCCATGTACGGTTTCCGGTGCTTTCGATGAATCCGCTCTGCAACGCAGGTTTCAAGCGCTCCTACGCCAATGCGTCGACTGCCTGGTCGAAAATCGCACACAGGGTCCCGAATTTTATGTATACAACCATCTGGAAACATTGAGACAAAAAGCACTACAGTGCGCGCACAACGACAAGAAGTGAGTGCACCTCCATGAAAAACACCGCTACGACCGCGCCCGCAGCACAAAGGCCGGAAGATGAAAAACTCAGCGTCGGCGCCAACCTTGCGTATGGCATGCAGCACGTCCTGACCATGTACGGCGGCATCGTTGCCGTACCGCTGATCCTCGGTCAGGCCGCTGGTCTCTCCCCCGCCGAGATCGGCCTGCTGATCGCCGCCTCACTCTTCGCCGGTGGCCTCGCCACCCTGCTCCAGACCCTTGGCGTTCCCTTCTTCGGCAGCCAGATGCCCCTGGTCCAGGGCGTGTCCTTCGCCGGCGTGGCGACCATGATCGCCATCCTCCAGAGCGGCGAAGGTGGCGGCATCCAATCGGTGCTCGGCGCGGTGATGGCGGCCTCGCTCATCGGCCTGTTGATCACCCCGGTGTTTTCCCGCATCACCAAGTTCTTCCCGCCGCTGGTCACCGGCGTGGTCATCACCACCATCGGCCTGACGCTGATGCCGGTGGCCGCGCGCTGGGCCATGGGTGGCAACAGCCAGTCGCCGGAATTCGGCAGCATGGCCAATATCGGCCTCGCCGGTCTCACCCTCGTGGTGGTCCTGCTGCTGAGCAAGGTGGGCAGCGCCACCATCTCGCGCCTGTCGATCCTGCTGGCCATGGTGATCGGCACCCTGGTGGCCATGTCCCTGGGCATGGCGGACTTCTCCAAGGTGTCCGAAGGCCCGCTGGTGGCCTTCCCCTCGGTCTTCCACTTCGGCATGCCGACCTTCCATGTGGCCGCCATCATCTCCATGTGCATCGTCATCATGGTGACCCTGGTGGAAACCTCCGCCGACATCCTCGCCGTGGGCGAGATCATCGGCACCAAGGTGGACTCCCGCCGCCTGGGTGACGGCCTGCGTGCCGACATGCTGTCCAGCATCCTGGCGCCGGTGTTCGGCTCCTTCACCCAGAGCGCCTTCGCCCAGAACGTCGGCCTGGTGGCCGTCACCGGGGTGAAGAGCCGCTACGTGGTGGCCACCGGCGGCCTGATCCTGGTGACCCTCGGCCTGCTGCCGGTGATGGGGCGCATCATCGCGGCGGTGCCCACCTCCGTGCTGGGCGGCGCCGGCATCGTGTTGTTCGGCACCGTGGCCGCCAGCGGCATCCGCACCCTGGCCAAGGTGGAGTACCGCAACAACATGAACCTGATCATCGTCGCCACCTCCATCGGCTTCGGCATGATCCCCATCGCCGCGCCGACCTTCTACCACCAGTTCCCCGGCTGGTTCGAAACCATCTTCCACTCCGGTATCAGTTCCGCCGCGATCATGGCCATCGTGCTGAACCTGGTGTTCAACCACTTCACCGCCGGCACGCCCGACCAGCCTTCGGTCATCGCCGCCGGCCGCGAGCGCCAGTTGCGTTACACCGACGTCGCCTGCCTGAACGAGGGTGACTACTTCCAGAACGGCAAGCTGTACGACGCTGCCGGCAATGAAGTCCCTCTATGCGAGGACGATGACCACCACCCGGCGCCGCGCAGTACCGGGCGCAGCAGCAAGACGGCGGAACCCAGTAACGCCTGACGCACCCTCCCCCGAAAGCCCCGTCCCTGACGGGGCTTTTCCATTGGTACAGCGCCGTGTGCGGTCACTGAACCAGTTGGTTGATCTCGATGATGGGCAGCAGCACGGCCATGACGATGGTCAGCACCACGCCGCCCATCACCACGATCATCAGCGGCTCCAGCAGCGCGGTCATGCCCAGGGCGCGCCGCTCGATGTCCCGCGACAGGGTCTGGGCCGCGCGCTCCAGCATCGGCGGCAGCGCGCCGGTCTTCTCCCCGCTGGCGATCAGGTGGATGAGGATCGGCGG